>NZ_PYIB01000006.1:0-979 GCF_009129705.1 Roseobacter sp. TSBP12 | reverse complement strand
GCGCGTTATGCGATTGATCCCTCCCGCATTCGCACCGAGCTTGGCTGGCGCCCCTCCGTGACCATCGACGAAGGTTTGGCCCTGACCGTCGCGTGGTATCTGGCGAATGAACGCTGGTGGCGCGCGTTGCAAAACCGGCATGGCGTTGGCGAACGGCTTGGGGTGACCGCATGATCCTTGTTTTCGGAAAAACGGGTCAGGTCGCTACGGAACTGCGGGCACTGTTGCCGGACGCCGTGTTTTTGGGGCGGGATGAGGCGGACCTGAGCGATCCCGCCCTCTGCGCCCAAAAGATCGCCCTCCTCAAACCGGGTGCCGTGATCAATGCCGCCGCCTACACGGCCGTGGATAGGGCCGAGACGGACGAAGAGACCGCCGCTTTGGTCAATGGCGCGGCACCAACGGAAATGGCCAAAGCCTGTGCCGCGCTTGGCATTCCCTTTGTCCATATCTCCACCGATTATGTGTTTGATGGGTCCGGCGAGACACCGTTTACGCCCGATCATCCGACCGCCCCTTTGGGCGCCTATGGCCGCACCAAACTTTTGGGTGAAAATGGCATTCGCGCGGCGGGTGGCACATGCGCAATCTTGCGCACATCATGGGTGTTTTCCAGCCACGGCAACAACTTTGCGAAAACTATGCTCCGGCTTGGTGCAGAACGCGACAAGCTCACCATTGTCGCGGATCAAATCGGTGGTCCGACCCCGGCCCGCGCCATCGCTCAGGCCTGTGTCGAAATCGCCAATCGGCTTAAAACACAGCCGAACACAGCCGGAACCTATCATTTCTCTGGCGCGCCGGATGTAAGCTGGGCCGATTTTGCCCGTGCGATTTTTGCCGAGGCCGGGATCACATGCGCGGTCGAAGACATCCCCTCTTCGGCCTATCCAACCCCAGCCCAGAGGCCGGGAAACAGTCGGATGGACTGTCACTCTTTGAAGACGGCTTACGGGCTGGATCGTCCGGATTGGCGCGC
>NZ_PYIB01000005.1:0-612 GCF_009129705.1 Roseobacter sp. TSBP12 | reverse complement strand
GAACCAGAGCGGTTTGATGACGTCGGTCTTTTGATCTTCGATGAATGTCATCTGATGCATCCGAGCACTGACGGAGACCGGAGAGCAATCGACGCGATGCTATGCATCTTGGGGTTTACCCGCGTTGTACCGGACGCCGATATCGTCCTGATGTCGGCTATGATGAAGAACACATATGAACTGAGCGGTTGGCTGGCGGAGCTGACAGGTAGAAACTCACTTGCTCTCGACAATGCATGGAAACCAACCCGGCAACTAAGGGGATGCGTCGTTTACGATGAAAAGAGACTTGCTGACCTGCGAAAACTCTTGCGGAATGCTCGCGCAAAAAGCTCCACTGCGGGGGTTCCTGCTGCGGTAAAGCGCAAGCTGACGGCAAAACCAAACGCGTTCTTCAGCGTGAAGCAGACATGGGCGTCACAGGTTCGCCGCGACTATGCTCTTGTACCACTCTTGAACGAAGCACTTCAGCTTTCGACAAACAAGTTCTGGAAAGTGACGCCTAACTCCGGTGTCGTTGCATCTTCAGTCGCTGCTGCAGCCGCTGGAGCAGGGCTACGAACTCTCGTCTTTTCTCAATCCATACCGAATGCCTTTTCTATATCAGAAAAG
>NZ_PYIB01000004.1:0-287703 GCF_009129705.1 Roseobacter sp. TSBP12 | reverse complement strand
GGTGTGTTGGTGAGGCTGTCACAGAGCATGGCGATTGACATCCACCTCAAAGGCGCGGGCCGCACCCCTATTCGCGCAATGGCGATGGGCGGGCGGTGGATCGGTCCGGTGTTGCGTGAATTTATCGTCAGCGAATTTATGCATGCTGCGGGGGTTCCGACCACGCGCGCCTTGGCCGCCGTGCGCACCGGCGCGCGGGTGCAACGCGAACGCGCCCTGCCCGGCGCGATCCTCACACGGGTCGCGGCCAGCCATATTCGCGTCGGCACGTTTCAATATTTCACCGCGCAGGAGGATGTGGAAGCGGTGAGTGTTCTCGCCGATCACGTCCGCGCCCGGCACTTCCCCGAAGCAAAAGGCACGCTGGGCCTATATGAGGCGATCCTTGCAGCCCAGGCGCGATTGATCGCCAAATGGATGGGCTTGGGCTTTGTCCATGGGGTGATGAACACCGACAATATGGCCGTCTCCGGCGAGACCATCGACTATGGTCCCTGCGCCTTTATCGACGGCTATTCGCCCAAGGCGGTGTATTCCTCAATCGACCGACAGGGCCGCTATGCCTATGAGCAACAGCCCTCGATCGCGCATTGGAATTTGGCGCAGCTTGGGTCGTGTTTGGTGCCGTTGATGGAGGTCGAACTTGGGTCGCAAGCGCAGGCGATTGACGCGCTGTCCGAGGTGTTGAACCGATTTCCCATGCTTTATCAGGCCGAGTGGCGGCGGGTGTTTGGGGCGAAAATTGGCCTTGCGGATGCTGCCGAGGACGATGTGCCCTTGGTCCAGGACCTCTTGGCCCTGATGGCCCAGGACGGGGCCGATTTCACCAATGTGTTCCGTGGCTTGTCGGACGGCACTGCGCGGGATTGGCTGTTGGATCGCGAGGCGTTTGATCGCTGGTCTGAGCGTTGGGAGGCGCGGCGGTCCGCAGATTTTGCCGCCCACATGGCGCGCGCCAACCCCGCCGTGATCCCGCGCACGCATCGGATTGAACAGGCGATTGAAGCCTCTTTGGCGGGCGATGACAGTCTGGCCCTACGGCTGGTGCGGGTGTTGTCCACGCCATTTGATCTGGCGGAGGCAGACCGCGACTTGATCCAACCGCCTGCCGAGGATGAGGTGGTGGCACAGACGTTCTGCGGCACCTAATGGAGTTGGGCAAGCCCGTCTATTTGGAGCGAAATTTGCCGAACAAACGGGCATTGCGGGTGATGAAATCGCGAAACAATCCGGCGAACGGGCCCGCGAACAGCGACCCCCGCTCGCGCGCCACATAGAGCGCGCCTGAGATGGCCCCAATCAAACCGCCGCCGGCATCGACGATCAAATCCCACATCGTGTCTTGTAGGCCGGATTTTTGCATGTTGGTGCCAAAGGCTTGGTCCATAGCATATTCAAAAATCTCCCAAAGCGCGCCGATGGACATGGCAAAGCAAAAGGCAAACATGCCGATGGCCCAAGGCGGTGCGGCGTAGCGGTCGCCTTGGAACAGGATGAAAATCGCCACAAACCCGATCAAGCCAAAGCCAAGCGCGGAGCCTGCGTGCAGCACCACATCCCACCACCAATAGCGATTGTAAAAATCGCCCACCTCGCCCAAAAACAATGTGGCAAACAGGAACAGCACGATCCCCGCCATGAAAGAGCGCGGGACATAAATGTGGTAGCGGCTTGCAAACAGCAGCGGCAAAAGCGTCAACCCAAAAGTACCGAGCGCCACAAAGGACGACGCGTAGCGCGCCGTGATCAGCCCGGCACAAAATTCAAAGATCAGCGCCAGCCAAACCAGTCGCATCACCAATGGCTGAGATTTGGCGTTTTTGAACAACCGTTTCATATCTGTCCTTCACTGTCGCGCCGCACTGCCGCACATAAGGGGCAGCCCAAACAAGACCTCTGCGATGGGATGCAATCCAAGGCCTGCGTTCCTATGTTAGTCATATGATGACGAAGAAGGAAATGGGCGCCCTGCGCCTCGCCTCGTATAACCTGCGCAAATGCCGCGGGACCGATGGGTTGCGCGCGCCGGGACGCATCCTGGATGTGATCAACACGATGGAGGCCGATGTGGTGGCGCTGCAAGAGGCGGACATGCGACTGGGCGCGCGCCCGGCCGCCCTGCCCGCCCGGATGATCGACACCCATACGGATTTTGTCGCGCTTCCCCTCAACACCTCCCCGGTGTCTTTGGGATGGCATGGCAATGCAATTTTACTGCGCAAAGGGACGGTGGCGGAGGCCACGCATCGGCTCACCCTGCCGGGGTTGGAGGCGCGCGGCGCGGTGGCCGTTGATGTGCCGGGGCTGCGGATTGTGGGGGTGCATCTTGGGCTGTTGCGGTCGTCGCGGCAAAAGCAACTCCATGCCATTCTCGATCAGCTGCACGCGTTTGACACCCGCCCCACCGTGATCCTTGGCGATTTCAACGAATGGTCCGCGCACAGAGGCCTTGATCCACTGCGCGCCACCTTTGACATTCTCGCCCCCGGTCGCAGCTTTCACGCCGCCCGCCCGATGGCGGCACTGGACCGGATCGCCCTGACCGAGGGGCTTGAAATGCGCGACGCCGGGGTGATGGAAACGGTCCTGTCGCGCCGGGCCTCCGATCATTTGCCGATCTGGGCCGATGTGGCACAGCGGGATGCGCATATTTTCCCCTAGGCGCGCGCGCCTCGCCTGTTAAACAGACGGCATTGACTGGCAAAGGCTTTCCCCTATGACACTTCTGCAAATCGCCTCGCTTTTGATCGTCCTCGCAGGCGCGTTCGGCGCGATCAATTACCTGTTTCTCAAACTCCCGTCCTCCATCGGCATTCTCGTCGTCGCCCTGATTGCCTCGCTGGTGATCATCGGCTTGGACGCGATTTTCCCCGCCTCCCTGGTCGAAGAAACCATCCGCACCGAGGTCATGGCTTTTGATTTCTCGGACACGTTGCTGGAGGGCATGTTGGGGCTGTTGCTGTTTGCAGGCGCGCTGCATGTCAAAATCTCTGATCTGCGGGCGCAATGGGTGCCAGTGTTTTTGATGGCCACCTTGGGGGTCGGCCTTTCAACCGTGGTGGTTGGCGTGGGCTTTAGCTGGATGACCGGGATGCCTTTGTTGATCGCGCTCACCTTTGGGGCGCTGATTTCGCCGACCGATCCGGTGGCCGTTCTGGGTGTGTTGCGTCAGGCGTCTTTGCCGAAAAGTCTTGAGACCAAAATCGCCGGAGAAAGCCTGTTCAACGATGGGGTTGGCTATGTGGTTTACCTTGTTTTGGTTGGGCTGGCCTTTGGCGCGACAGGTGGGCATGGCGAGACGCATAATGCGGACAGCGCGGTACAGGGCGCGGCAAAACTTTTTGCTCAGGAGGCCATTGGCGGCGCGCTTTTGGGACTCGTTTTGGGCTGGCTGACCTTCCGCGTCATGCGGTTGATTGACGATTACGCGCTTGAGGTGTTGATCACGCTCGGGCTGGCATTTGGTGGCTATGAGCTTGCCGTGGCGCTACAGGTCTCCGCGCCGATCATGGCGGTCTGTGCCGGGCTGTTGATCGGTGACGTCGGCGCGAAATACGGCATGTCGGAGGAGACCCGGCGCTATGTCGATGCGTTTTGGAAGATGATCGACGAGATTCTCAACGCCATCCTGTTCTTGATGATCGGGTTTGAAGTCTTTGCCGTGGCCTTTGACATGTCGTCGGTTTTGGGCGGTGCAATGGCGGTGCTTTTGGCGCTTTTGGCCCGCCTCACCGCCGTGGCCGTACCGGTGTTGTTGCTCAAACCCTTTCGCAGCTTCTCCAAAGGCACCATCCCGATCATGACATGGGGCGGGCTGAAGGGCGGCATCTCGGTCGCCCTCGCCCTCTCCTTGCCGGACAGTGAATGGAAACCGGTGATCCTGACCGCGACCTATATCGTCGTGGTGTTCTCGATCATCGTTCAGGGCCTGACCGTTGCGCCTTTGGCCAAACGCATGGGCCGCGAACCGAGGTTGGACGTATGACGGCCTATCTCACCTATGATGTGTTCACCGATCGTCCTTTTGGCGGCAACCCTTTGGCGGTGATCCCCGATGCGGCGCATATGCCCGAGGATCAGTTGCAAAAGATTGCGCGGGAATTCAATTACTCTGAAACGGTGTTTCTTTTGCCGCCCCAAGACCCCGGCAACACCGCACGTCTCCGAATTTTTACGCCGACGATGGAGGTGCCCTTTGCCGGGCATCCGACCATCGGCGCGGCTGTGGCGCTCTGCGAGTTGGGGCACGAGCCACGGATGCGGTTGGAATTGCCTGTTGGCGTAATCGCGGCTGAGGCCAGAGACGGCGCGGCCGCGTTCACCGCGTCGCAGCCGCTGGACATCCTCGCGGAGCCCGCCCCCGACTTGGTGGCCCGCGCTTTGGGCCTTATGGTGTCCGATCTCGCCACCGCCCCGGTGATGGCCAGCATGGGCTTGGCCTTTACCTTTGTCGAACTGACCTCACGGGAGGCGCTGTCACGCATCACCATCGACATTGCGGCCCTGCGCGACGGTCACGCCCGCCATCCGCAGGGGTTGGATTTTGCCCTGGCGCCCTATGTCCGCGATGGCGAGACGATCCACATGCGGATGTTTGCGCCACTGGACAATATTCCCGAAGATCCGGCGACCGGATCAGCGGCAGCGGCTTTAGGGCGTTTGCTCTGTGAGGTGGAGGGGCGCGATCTGGCTTTGATGATCCACCAGGGCGAAGACATGGGGCGACCGTCGCGCATCGCCGTGACTGCCACGCCAAAGGCCGTGACCATCGAAGGGCGCGCGGTCCGGATGATGCAAGGGCGGCTCTGCTTTTAGCTGCCTCGCACAGGCCGCGCGCCGCAACACGCCTTTTCAACCCGTGTGATCAAAAACTGGGCTGGACCATTCCGGCCCGTTTTCCTACCCTAGAGCCACATTGACCCGGAGGCCCGATGTCTAACACGATCCTATCTCGTTGCGAGGCCAAGGGGCTGCGCCTGACCGAACAGCGTCGGGTGATTGTCTCCGTGTTGGAGGAGGCTGAGGATCATCCCGATGTCGAGGAATTGCATCGGCGCGCTGCCGCCAAGGATCAGGGCATTTCGCTGGCCACGGTGTACCGCACGGTGAAATTGTTTGAAGAGCGCGGGATTTTGGAA
Source organism: Roseobacter sp. TSBP12 (assembly GCF_009129705.1). Lineage (NCBI taxonomy): Bacteria > Pseudomonadati > Pseudomonadota > Alphaproteobacteria > Rhodobacterales > Roseobacteraceae > Roseobacter > Roseobacter sp. TSBP12. Next base: position 282,565 of record NZ_PYIB01000004.1, on the reverse strand, counting down.
AAACTGGCCTTCGGCGATGGCCGCGCCCGCTATGAGGCGGCAGATCGCGCCCATCACGATCACCTGATTGACATCGAAACCGGGCAAGTGATCGAATTTGTCGACCCTGAAATCGAAGCCCTGCAAAAACAGATCGCGGACCGGTTAGGCTATGATCTCAAGGGCCATCGCTTTGAATTATACGGCGTGCGCAAAAAGCCCTGACCCCTTTTTGCACCCCCCATCTGCGGCTTTGATCCGGGGTGCGGGCTTGCGAGACGCGCGAGAACACGGCAAGCGGGAGGGCAACACAAAGGTCCGCTCCGATGAACAATCTCAATGCCATCCTCCTCGTCGTCGCCGCCATGGCCAGTTTCACGGTCGAGGATATGTTTATCAAACGTCTCTCGGCGACCCTGCCGGTGGGCGAGATTTTGGCGTTGATCGCGATCGGGAGTTGTATCGTCTTTGGGATTATCGCCTGGATCAAGGGCAATGCGATCTTTGCCCGGCGCAATTGGCGCCCGGTGATTTTGGCCCGCGCCGGGACCGAAGCCTTTGCCGCGCTGTCTTTTGCCACGGCGCTGTCCTTGGTTGATATTTCCACCGTCGGCGCGGTGTTTCAATCCATGCCTTTGGTGGTGACCATGGGGGCGGCGTTGTTTTTGAATGAATCGGTCGGCTGGCGGCGCTGGGTGGCGATTGTCATCGGCTTCGTCGGGGTTTTGATGATCATTCGCCCCGGACTTTCCGGCTTTGAACCTGAGGCCTTGTGGGTGCTCGTGGCCGTCCTGTCCGTGGCGATCCGCGACCTGATGACCCGCGTCATGGACGCCGCCGTGCCCTCCAATGTCGTGTCGTTTCAGGCCTATCTGACGGTCGCAGCCGCATCTCTCGCAATGCTTGCGCTCACCCCCGGCACACCACCGCTGATGCCCGATGCCCCTGAGGCGCTGATGGTCCTCGCCGGGATCGTGTTTGGCACCATTGGCTATGCCTGTATCGTGGCAGGGATGCGGTTGGGCGATGCCTCCGCCGTCACCCCGTTTCGCTATACGCGCCTGGTGTTCACCATGTTGGTGGGGATCGTGGTGTTTGGCGAACGCCCCGATCTGATGACCTATCTCGGCTCCGCGCTGATCATCGCTTCCGGCCTCTACGCCTATCTGCGCGAACGCAAACTGGCGCGGCTTTCGGTGGCGACACTTGGCGAGGAAGTACAAACGCACGGGTTTTGAGCGGGGTCCTGATGAATTGAAGACATGGATGAAAGGCGTGATCTGCGACGGAAATATGCCGAGTTGATTGCGAGGATAGAAAAGACTTCGTCTATGAAATCTGCGTCAAATCCCCTGAGTATGCGCAGGACAAGCCAAAGTGAGGTCAGTCTGCATAGGGCTCAAATTCACCATTTGCCCAAACCATGACGATCTACTTACGCCAATCTCCCCACTTTGACCCAAATAAGTTACCGCTAACGCCACTTCTGTCATACAACCCTCAAAGAAGCGCACGATGTTAGCGCTCAATTGTTGACGCGCGCGTCTTGACTGGTATCAAAGCACCAACGTGACGCGCGAGGCTTGCGCCGAACACCCATGCTACCCAATCTCACAAAGGGACCTCCGCCATGAGCACCATCATCGACATCATCGGCCGCGAAATTCTTGACAGCCGTGGCAACCCCACCGTCGAAGTCGACGTCATTCTGGAAGACGGCACCATGGGCCGCGCCGCTGTGCCGTCAGGGGCCTCGACCGGCGCGCATGAAGCCAATGAAAAACGCGACGGCGACAAATCCCGTTACATGGGCAAAGGCGTTTTGGAAGCTGTGGCTGCGGTCAATGGCGAAATCCTTGAAGCGCTGGTCGGTATGGACGCGACCGAGCAGGAAGCCATCGACGCGGTGATGATGGAACTCGACGGCACGCCGAACAAATCCCGCCTTGGTGCCAACGCCATTTTGGGCGTCTCGCTGGCCTGTGCCAAAGCCGCCGCCGATTACTCCGCCCTGCCGCTCTACCGCTACATCGGCGGGTCCGCCGCGCGCATCCTGCCGGTGCCGATGATGAACATCATCAACGGCGGCGAACATGCCGACAACCCGATCGACATTCAGGAATTCATGATCATGCCGGTCTCCGCTGCGAACATCAAAGAGGCCATCCGCATGGGCTCCGAAGTGTTCCACACGCTGAAAAAAGAGCTCTCGGCGGCGGGCTACAACACCGGGATCGGCGACGAGGGTGGCTTTGCGCCCGCCATCAACTCCGCCCGCGAAGCGCTTGATTTCATCATGAAATCCATCGAGAAAGCCGGCTACAAACCCGGCGAGGACATCTACCTCGCACTGGACGCCGCCTCGACCGAATATTACGTCGATGGCAAATATGAAATGAAGGGCGAAGGCAAATCTTTGACCTCCGCCGAGAACGCCGATTACCTCGCAGCACTTTGTGCCGACTACCCGATCATCTCGATCGAAGACGGCATGGCCGAGGACGATTGGGCCGGTTGGAAACTGTTGACCGAGAAACTGGGCGACAGCGTGCAACTCGTCGGTGACGATCTGTTCGTGACCAACCCTGTGCGCTTGGCCGATGGGATTGCTCAGGGCGTGGCCAACTCGATGCTGGTCAAAGTCAACCAGATCGGCACCCTGTCTGAGACCCTCAAAGCCGTCGATATGGCCCACCGCGCCCGCTACACCAACGTGATGTCGCACCGCTCGGGCGAAACCGAGGACGCCACCATCGCCGATCTGGCCGTGGCGACCAATTGTGGCCAAATCAAAACCGGCTCGCTGTCGCGGTCTGACCGGATGGCCAAATACAACCAGTTGATCCGCATCGAAGAACAGTTGGGCGCGACGGCGGAATATGCAGGTAAGTCGATTTTGAAGAAGTAAGCCGTGAGCCACGGCTGGCATATGCCTGCCAAATTAAAGAAAGCCCCGCCATTTTGGGGGGGCTTTTTGTTGAGTACTGTATTCTAGCTTACGCCCAGCCAAAATGCCTGCGCACAGCAGCAATACTTACTAATATTGAACGCTGGCAGTCCTGCCAGTTCGCGAGAGCAAGAGTCGGAATTCCATATTCCAAAGCCTTGTCGACGTCGCAATCCTTTGCTCCCAAGGTCACAATAGACATCACCTCCACATCGCCTTGCCCAATAAAGTAATCTAGATACTCAAATCCAGCACCCTGCCCCTCACCATCATTAAGACGCAAAGCAAGTAAGCAATTTGAATGCTGTACTAACCCTTTTTTTTCAAATTTCTTCCTGATGTATGCCAGAGCCCCTACGGGGCACTCTTTTCCTCTTGGGTTCTCTTGCAAAGCACAACGCATTGAAAATAGCTTCAAAAGCCCACCACCTGACAGAGGTACATTACTAAAATCTGTACCATTACGCTTTAGTCCGTTGTCCGACTTCCCAAACTGCCCCGTTAAATGGCCAATAAGCGTAGATTTTCCAGCTTCGCTTTCCCCCATTATAACCCAAATTCTCAAAGACATATTCTTCCCTCCCCAAACACATTCCCCTAATTTAGGGTCCACACATTTGATTGCACATTTAGGCGAATTATACCACTTTCCCTCCATGACCCACACATCCCCTCTCCCCGCCTCGCCTCTTCCTGACGGTATCCACCCCCTCCCCTCCGGCAAGCTGGCGGCGGTGGTGACTTATCTTGAGATGACCAGGCGTCCCGCGCCACGCGATGTGGCGGTGCCTGAGGGCGTGGCATTGGTGGCGCATGAGGCGGCGGATTTGGCCTGGTATCGCGGGCTGTATCGCGCGGTCGGCGAGGATTGGCTGTGGTTCTCGCGGCTGTATATGGAGGATGCGGCGCTGGCGGCGATCCTGCATCACAAGGATGTCGAGGTCTCTGCGTTGACCAAAGATGGCCGGGACTTGGGGTTGTTGGAGTTGGATTTCCGCGACCCGGACAACACCGAGCTTGCGTTTTTTGGCCTCTCGAAAGAGTTGATCGGCACGGGTGCGGGGCGGTGGATGATGGAGCGGGCCTTGGATTTGGCCTTCGCGCGCCCGATTGCGCGGTTGTTCGTACACACCTGTACGCTCGACAGTCCGCAGGCGGTGGGATTTTACATCCGCTCGGGCTTTGTGCCCTATGGTCGAGCCATCGAGGTGATGGACGATCCACGCATGAATGGCCCGGTGCGGGGCGATGCGGCCGGACATATCCCCAAGATTTGAGAGGCTTTGCCATGCGTACCCCCACCGCCGAAGCGTTGATCCAGCGCCTGAAGTTGCAGCCCCATCCCGAGGGCGGATATTTTCGCCAGACATGGGTGGCAGAGGCCAAAGACGGTGCACGTCCGGCGGGAACCTGCATCTATTTCCTACTGAAAGCGGGCGAGAACAGCCATTGGCACCGCGTCGATGCGGTCGAAATCTGGCACTATTATGCCGGGGCGCCGCTGATCCTGTCACTGTCCGAAACGGACGGTGGCCCGGCGCGGGACGTGATCTTGGGGCCTGATTTTGCGCAGGACCAAGAGCCGCAACAGATTGTTCCCAAAGGGGTTTGGCAGGCCGCCCGCAGCACGGGCGACTATACGCTGGTGGGCTGCACCGTCTCACCCGGCTTCCGGTTTGAGGGGTTTGATCTGGCCCCTGTTGGGTTTGACATCGCCCGCGCGTGATCTGAGCGGATCACGCGTGGGAAACGCGCGCGACCACTCGTCAGGACAGGAGAAAACAGGCCAGACGTCCCGCAAGACCACAAACGCCAAGGCCAAACCAAAGCAAAATGCGCCATCCAGTCCCGTACCCTTCCCGGCCTACGCCCGCCTTGCCTCTTGACGGCGGAAGGCGGCCAAAGACGAAGGCTATGGGAAGCGCCATGGGACATGGAAACAAACACCAGCGGCAATGACAATGGCCTTACATGACGCCCTCCCGACAAAGCGGCGGGGAAATCCACAGCCTTTTTCCCCGCCTATTCCCCCCAAAGGTAAGGATTTCCACACTAGCCCCAAACTAACGCAAGGCTAACTTAGCGTCAGTTAAAGAGTGCGGGAACGTGTGGTGTGTTTACCTGTCCCGTTGGGTTGGTGGAGTAAGCGCTGGTCGGTCAGGAGGGGCTGGGGGGGAACCGCCACTCTGCCTGCCCGCCAGCCACGTTCCACATCTCAGCTGTCAAACTCTGATCTTTCCCAATAGCTTTCCAATAGAATCGGCCAGTTCATGCCGCAACTGCATTCGCGCCTTTGGTCGGGTCGGTCGCAAGACCCGACCCACCATGGTCCCGATAGCCGCGAAACATCCCGTCCCTCTAGGCTCACATCAAGAGGCGCGCTGAGAAGAACCTGTAGACCACAGGGCAAAGCGCCTCGAACAGACTGGGAGGAAAGTCACATGAATCTTATCAACGCTTTGGCGATTTCTATCGGCGTGCTGGCGTCGGTCGCCACATATCTTTGCCTTGGGACCGGATTGGGCCTACAGGTTTGGGCGCTCTTTATTGGCTGGGGCGCCTATTATCACACCGGGGGCACCGCCGCCTCCATCAGCAAATGCGCCATCAACCACGCCTGGGGCGCGGTTGTCGCCACGGCCGCCTTGTTTGTTGTGGCAACGGTTGGCGGTTCGGTCGCAGTCACCTCGATCATTGTTGGCCTGTCGGTTGTGGTGCTTGTACTGGGCGCGCATCTTCCGGCCTTGGCGACCATCCCGGCGGCGGTTTATGGCTATGCCGCAACCGCAGGGTTTGCGCTTTTGTCCGGCGTGGCGATTGGCGATCTGGTCGCATCCGCGCAGGCCACGGTGATGGTCCTGGTGTCGATGATCATCGGCACGCTGTTTGGCTTTGTCTCTGAAAAGGGCGCAGGCCTGTTGACCGCAAAATCGGACGCGGCCGAAGCCGCCTAAAGCGGTCCGAAAGCGGTCCGCCATAAACCTGAATCACGGGTTTATGGCGCAACGCCCACAACATCGACATGTCCGGCAGCGTCATGCCTTTCCCTTGTCTCCGGTTAAAGGCGTGACGCTTTAACGACAAAACACCCCCGTCCACCATGGATCGGGGGTGTTTTTGCCCAAACCTTACGGGTCAGCCTTACTGCCGGGTTTCGACACACGCCCACCGCCAATCGCCGCACGCACCCCGGTGGTCGCAGGGCATGAGGTCGGCAAGCCGCGTTTGACGCGCATGGCGAGAAAGGCAAAGGCCTGTGCCTCCAACATATCGCCATCCAAACCGACCTCTTCCACCGGGAGCACCGGGCACTCAAGATCACCAGCGACCCCGGCGGCGAGCATGGTCATCAAAGTGGCGTTGTGCCGCCCTCCGCCCGTGACATACAGCGCGCTCGGTGGGGCGGGACAATGCTCCATCGCGCGGGCAACGCAGGCGGCAGAGAAGGCGGTCAAGGTGGCGACAGCGTCGGGGTCTGAGAGCGCTGACACCGCCTCCATGACACCGTGAAAATCGTTCCGGTCCAGAGACTTGGGTGGCATTTTGTAAAAATACGGAAGCTCCAGCCCCATCGTTACGGCGGCCATATCAGGCATGCCACTAGCCGCCAAAGCACCATCGGCATCATAGGCCAATCCGCGGCGTTCGCGCATCAGATCATTGACCGGGGCGTTGGCAGGACCAGTGTCAAAGGCCAGCAAGGCGCCCGCCTCTGACGGATCGGCGACGCGCGGGTCGACCCAAGTCAGATTGCCAACCCCACCCATATTGAGAAAAGCCATCGGGGACGTCGCACCGATGTGACGGGCCAAAGCGTGATGGTAAAACGGCGCAAGCGGCGCGCCCTGCCCGCCCATTTCGACATCTGCGCTGCGAAAATCCCACACCACAGGCACGTCGAACAGCTCGGCCAAAACCGCGCCATCGCCAGCCTGATAGGTGCGGCCCATGTCGGGATCATGAGCCAGTGTTTGACCATGAAAGCCAATAAGATCAAACCCTTTGAAACTGGACAACGCTTCGGCATGGGCGGTTTCGATCAGCTCACACAGCTCTGTCGAGGCGGCCCAAAGCCCCAGCTCAGCACGAAACAGCGCTTGCTCCGGCTCAGAATAGGGTCGAAAATGGCTGTCGCCAAATTCAAAAATCTCCACCCCATCGGTCAGGACCATGGCCACATCGACCCCATCCAACGAGGTGCCGGACATACATCCGGCCACCCAGATTGGCTCTGCTCTACTGATACCGCGCATGACACTCTTTCCCTTTGGCCTTTGCCCGGATATATCAGGCCGCGCTGACCCTTTGAACGGAAAATGTGACCGATGACCTACCATCCCAAATCAGACTTTCTGCGTATCATCATTGAACGCGGGTTCCTGGCCGACTGCACAAACCTGCAAGAGCTGGACGATTATCTGAACAAAGGGATGGTCACTGCCTATATCGGCTATGACGCCACGGCGTCCTCCTTGCATGTCGGGCACCTGCTCAACATCATGTTGCTGCGCTGGTTCCAGAAAACCGGCAACCAGCCGATCACCCTGATGGGCGGCGGCACCACCAAAGTGGGCGATCCCTCGTTCCGTGCCGATGAGCGGCCTTTGCTGACCTCTGAGCAGATCGACGCCAATATCGACGGGATGCAAAAGGTGTTTGCGCGCTACCTCGACTACAAGGACGACGGCACGACGGCTGAAAATGGTGCCCTCATGCTCAACAATGCCGAATGGCTGGATCAGCTCAATTACCTTGAGTTCCTGCGCGACATCGGGCGGCATTTTTCGGTCAACCGGATGTTGTCGTTTGAGAGCGTGAAATCACGTCTGGACCGGGAACAAAGCCTGTCCTTCCTCGAATTCAACTACATGATCCTTCAGGCCTATGATTTCCTGGAACTGAACCGCCGCTATGGCTGTGTGTTGCAGATGGGCGGATCGGATCAGTGGGGCAATATCGTCAACGGCATCGACCTGACCCGCCGCGTGTTGGACAATGAAATCTTTGGCCTGACCACGCCGCTTTTGACCACCTCTGATGGCCGCAAGATGGGCAAATCCCAAGGCGGGGCCATCTGGCTCAATGGCAACATGTTGTCGCCCTATGAGTTCTGGCAGTTCTGGCGCAACACCACGGATGCGGACACTGGGCGGTTTTTGAAGCTCTTTACCGAAGTGCCGGTGGAGGAATGTGAGCGCCTTGGCGCGTTGGAAGGCTCTGACATCAACGCGGCGAAGATCATTTTGGCCAATGAGGTCACTACGCTTTTGCACGGGGCTGAGGCCGCAGCGGCGGCAGAAGCCACGGCACGCGAAGTGTTTGAAAAAGGCGGAATGGGCGACGACCTTCCGACGTTGGAACTTTCGGCCGAGGAGATTGGCGACGGGATTTCCATCGTGCAACTGTTTGTGCGCTCGGGGCTTGTGGGCACGGGTAAAGAGGCAAAGCGCTTGTTTGCCGACAACGGTGCCAAGGTGAACGATGCCGACCACAAAGACGCAGGTCTGTTGATCACCGCCGCCGATCTTGGCGCGCCGCTGAAACTCTCCGCAGGCAAAAAACGCCACGCTTTGGTGACGTTGAAAGCCTGAACGCAGGTCAGATTTGACCATGAAGTGAACAGCCTGCCGCGCCCCTGTGCATCTGGGCGCGGCTTTTTTATATTCACTCGAATGTGCATTTAGACCCCGCCCTGAAACTTGAATGCTGCGGCAGCACAAGTCATACTGGGCCTATGACCTGTTCTAAACCATCTCACCCCAAACAGATCGCACTGGTGTCGCTCTGTTTCGGCCTCGGTTTTGGCGCATCCTGTGCCGGGACGGCCAATGCGGACTCCTGGTTGCTTGGCGAGGGCTGGGTGATGTTGGGGGCCACAGATGGGCTTGACCACAGCTCAAAGGACGAAGCCTGACGTTCGGTGGCAATGGCACTTGGTCGACGCACGGGGATGGCCTAGGCCTGAGCTTTGGCGCATTTGGCAATCTTGGGCGGTTGCACGAGACCTATGCCGCCGTGACCTGGCAGACCGTGCAAGGGGACCGGTTTTCGGTTGGCAATCCGCGCCCGGCCTATGATCTCTTTGCCCGCCCTGCCCTCACCGATGTGTTTTTGTCGGCGGCCCTTGAGCGCAGTGAGGTGGGCCTTAGCCGCGCCACGGATGGCACGATCACCGAGCCGAAATACCTACCGCTTGGGGCCTCTTACACCCGCAATGGGGCGGCGATGTCGCTGCACTATGTTGAAAACTATGACACCTATATCCTGGGCGTCTCTGGGCGTATGGATCTCTCCGATATGAGCGTTGATGCTGCTCTTGAGCTGGTCGATGGCGACACGACCAAGGCCAATGCGAAACTGCAACTGAACCGCGACCTGGGGCCCGGCGCGGCCTCGGCCAGCCTGTTTTACAGCGGCGCCAATGCGGCGGGCACGGAATTGGAACTGGCCTATCGCCATCCGGTTGGGGGGCGTGTGACCCTGAGCGAGATCGTCTCTGTGCCGCTCTCGGAGCCGGATCAAGCGCTTGTGGCACTGGGGGCGCAGGTCGGGCTTGGCGGGGCGTGGTCATTGAATGCCGCAGCGTCTTATGCGGACACGCAAAGCGCCTTTATGGCGGGGTTGCGGCTGGAATTCTAATCAGCCACATCCAAAAGGGCGCCAGAAAGCGCCCTTTGATCTTTGCTTACGGTAGGGCTTAATCGGTGACTTTGACCGACGTCATCACATCCGGCGCGCCGATGACGGCCCCGTTCGGACCTGTGCCGCGTTTGATCGCGTTGACCACATCCATCCCCTGCGTCACCTTGCCAACCACCGTGTATTGTCCGTCAAGATGCGGCGCGGGAGCGAACATGATGAAGAACTGCGCATTGGCACTGTTCGGGTTTTGCGAGCGCGCCATGCCAACGACGCCGGTGTCAAAGGTCTTGTCAGAGAACTCGGCCTTGAGGTCGTCAAAATGCGACCCACCACGGCCAGCCATCTGCATGGAGAAGCCCTCCGCGCCCATTTTGCCGTACTCAACATCGCCGGTTTGCGCCATGAAACCGTCGATCACACGGTGGAACACCACGCCATCATAGGCACCCTCATTGGCAAGCGCGGTGATTTGGGCGACATGGCCGGGGGCCACATCCTCGAACAGGTCAATATGGACCACGCCATTGGCTGCGCCTTCAACCTCGATGTCGAGACCCGTCGCAAAGCTCGGCGCGGCCACGCAGATGACCAGAGCTGTCAGTGCGGATTTAAACATCTGCGGCCACCTTCATCGAGACCATGACATCGGGGTCGCGCGGCGGCTCGCCACGGGTGATTTTATCCACGGCATCCATGCCCGAAATCACCCGGCCATAGACCGTGTATTGGCGATTGAGGAAATGGTTGTCGGAAAAGTTGATGAAAAACTGCGAGTTGGCAGAGTTCGGGTTTTGCGCGCGGGCCGCACCGATGGTGCCGCGGTCATGCGGGATGCCGGAGAACTCGGCCTCAACATTGGGCAAATCGGACGCGCCTGTGCCAGCGCGGCGCGGCTCGTAGTCTTTGGTTTTGTTGCCAAACTGCACATCGCCGGTTTGGGCCATGAACCCGTCGATCACGCGGTGGAACACAACGCCATCATAGGCACCCGAGCGGGCCAGTTCTTTCATCCGGTCGCAATGTTTGGGCGCGATTTCGGGCATCAACTCGATGACCACTTCGCCATTTTCAAGCGTCAGGATAATCGTGTTTTCGGGATCTTTAATTTCGGCCATGGAAGCCTCCTCACCATCAGAAATTTCGCGCACTCTAAAGCGGCACGCGCGCGAGGGAAAGAGGCAAGCGCGCACAGAGGGGCAGCCCGGAGTTGACGAAAGCGTGTCTAAAGCGCAAACAAGGGCCAAAGATGCTGCAACCTCCCCGAAAGGACGCAAACATGGCATGGAAAACCCTCGACGACATGGATTTGGACGGCAAAGTGGTGCTCACACGGGTGGACATCAACGTCCCCTTTGAGGCGGGCCATGTCACCGACGCCACCCGGATTGAGCGGATCAAACCGACGATCGACGATATTTTGGCCCAAGGCGGCAAACCCGTCTTGATGGCGCATTTTGGTCGCCCGAAAGGTCAGGTTGTCCCCGAGATGAGCCTTGGGTTGATCACGGAAGCGGTGGCCAAGATCTTGGGCGTGCCGGTGAAATTTGCCAGCGACTGCATTGGCGCACCGGCGAAAACCGCCGTGGCCGAGCTTCAGGCTGGTGAGGTGCTGTTGCTTGAGAACACCCGATTCCATGAAGGTGAGACCCAAAACGACCCGAAATTCGCCGCCTCCTTGGCCGCTCTGGGCGATGTCTATGTCAATGACGCCTTCTCAGCGGCGCACCGCGCGCATGCTTCGACCGAAGCCTTGGCGAAACTGCTGCCCTGCTGCGCCGGTCGGTTGATGCAGGCGGAGCTTTCCGCGCTTGAGGCCGCTTTGGCGACACCGGAGCGCCCGGTCGTGGCGGTGGTCGGTGGGGCGAAAGTGTCGACCAAACTGGATCTTTTGGGAAATCTGGTGCGCAAGGTCGATTATCTGATCATCGGCGGCGGCATGGCCAACACATTCTTGGCCGCAGAGGGTGTCGATGTCGGCAAATCCCTGTGCGAACATGATCTGGCGGAAACCGCGCTTGAGATCGTGAAAAAGGCCGATGAGGCGGGCTGTGAGATCGTGTTGCCAATCGACGTGGTCGTGGCGCGCGAATTCAAAGCCAATGCGGCAAACGAAGTCGTCCCGGTGACCGAATGCCCGAGCGATGCGATGATTTTTGACGCCGGACCGGCCTCGGTCAAACGCATCATCGAGATCATTGATGAGGCGAAAACATTGATCATGAACGGCCCGTTGGGTGTGTTCGAATTGACGCCGTTCCACACCGGCACCTTTGCTATGCTGACGGAGATTGAGACACAAACCAAAGCCGGCAAGCTGATTTCAGTGGCGGGTGGTGGCGACACGGTGTCGGCGATCAACATGGCAGGCTCTGCCGATGGGTTCACCTATATTTCGACCGCAGGCGGTGCGTTCCTTGAGTGGATGGAAGGCAAAGCGCTTCCGGGGGTTGTGGCGCTCGGTTAAATGCGCTGCTTTCAACACATGGAAAGGCCCTCTCGGATGATCCCCGCGTGGGCCTTTTCTATTTTGGGTGCTATCGCGAAATCGAATGGCGGCTATGTGGCCGTCTGTTGCTCCAAATCAAATCCCGTGCCTGCAAAACCGCCTAGCGTGTCACGCGATGGGGCCGTGAGCGCAATCATCCAAAATGTTAGCGCCACCACGATTGCGGCAAATCGCTGGGCACGGTAACCCGGAGCAAGACGCGCAGCCTCCCCTTGATGAGGGGTCATGTGAGCAACGAGTGAGCCAAAAGAGGATACAGATGTCTATTGAACAAATGACCGCCAAGATGAGCGAAGGCCAAGGCTTTATTGCAGCACTGGATCAATCGGGTGGCTCGACACCCAAGGCGCTGAAACTCTATGGCGTTGAGGAAAGCGATTATAACGGCGAAGCGAAATGTTTGACGCGGTGCATGCGATGCGCTCGCGGATCATGCAATCTCCGGCCTTTACCGGCGACAAAGTGATCGGTGCGATCCTGTTTGAAATGACGATGGACCGCGATGTGGCGGGCAAACCGACCTCGCATTACCTTTGGGAAGAAAAGGGCGTTGTGCCGTTTTTGAAAATCGACAAAGGGCTTGAGGCCGAAGAAAACGGCGTTCAATTGATGAAGCCGATGCCGGGTTTGGACGATCTTTTGGCCCGCGCGTTCAAATTGGGCGTGTTTGGCACCAAAGAGCGCTCCGTGATCAATGCCGCCAACCCGGTGGGGATCAAAGCAGTCGTGGATCAGCAGTTTGAGATCGGCGAGCAAGTGATTGCGGCGGGCCTGATGCCGATCCTTGAGCCGGAAGTGACGATCACCATTGCGGACAAGGCCGAGGCCGAAGCGATCCTGCGCGACGAGATTTTGACCCATCTGGACGCTTTGGATGAACGCAAAAAAGTGATGTTGAAACTGTCACTGCCCAGTGTTGCGAATTTCTACAAACCGCTGGTCGATCACCCGCGCGTTTTGAAGGTTGTGGCATTGTCCGGCGGCTATTCCCGCGACGACGCCAACGCCATCCTGAGCCAAAACACCGGCATGATCGCGTCCTTCTCGCGCGCTCTGTCCGAAGGGTTGAACGCCAAACAAACCGACGCGGAATTTGACGCCATGTTACAGGCCGCCGTGGACAGCATCCACGCGGCCTCCATCGCAGGCTAAGCCAGCCCTATGACAAGACGGCAAAGCGCTCCATTCTGGGGCGCTTTGTTTTTGAGAGCTTTTTTCTGCCGATGATTCGTTTTTGGGATTCACAGAGCGAATCACTTGTGTCATAAGAGAGTTACGGAGCGACCCGACCAAAGAGGTGGCCCGTTTGAGGCAGTACAGGTGCCAAAAGCACCTATCATACAAAGGTAAGAAGCCTATCATGGCTCATCCGCGCAAACGTCCGTCGCTGGCCGTGCTTTTGTACACCGGCGTGATTGTCACCTTGGGTGGCTATTTCACTTTTGCCTCCGTGCAGGGTGAGTACGGACTTTTTCGCCGTCTGCAGATCGAGGCTGAATTGTCGAGTTTGCAGACGGTGAGCGGCCAACTTGACGAAGAGTTGGCGGTGATGCGCAACAAGGCGATGCGCCTGTCAGACAGCTATCTTGACCTTGACCTTCTGGACGAACAGGCGCGCGATATTTTGGGATACCTGCGTTCGGATGAGATCGTCATTCGCTAAGGCCGCACAAGGCCCAAGGCGGATCACCAAGGACACACGAGCAAAACGAGTCCCGATATGAAAGCCATTTTCCCGACCCGCCTGACGCGCCGTTCCAAATTAGGTTTTGCGGGTCTTTTGCTTGGCGCGCTCATGGCGTGCAGCGGCGGCGGAAACCCACCACGGGACCCCGAAAACGCTTGCTCCATTTTCAAAGAACGCCCGCATTACCAACAGGCGCTCAAAGCATCGGAACGCAAGTGGGGCGTCTCAATTCCGGTACAAATGGCGCTGATTTATCAAGAATCCACCTTCCGCGCGACGGCCCGCCCGCCGAAACGCTATGTGCTGCTCATCATCCCGAAAGGCCGGGCCAGCTCGGCGCGCGGCTATGCTCAGGCGCTCGACGGCACCTGGGACGACTACCGCAACGGGCCGGGGCGCGCCGGTGCCAGCCGCAGCAACATCCGCGACGCCACCGATTTCATCGGCTGGTATGTCTCGACCAACAATGCCGCCCTAGGGATCGCGAACACGGACGCCCGCAACAGCTATCTGGCCTATCACGAGGGCCGCACGGGCTATCGCCGCGGGTCGCATAATGGCAAGACGTGGTTGTTGAATGTGGCGGATGGGGTGGCCGCACGGGCCGCGCGCTATGAGGCACAGCTTATCAGCTGTCGTTAAGGGCGTCGGATCAAAGCTATTCCCCAAACGCATAGCTGCGTCCCAAATTGCAACTCAAAAAACCCGTGCATTCGTGACGTTGCGTCTGTATTATATAGTTTAATACTAAACTAAACCCTTTTACGCCTTTTCCTCATCGGGAAAAGCGGAAAAGGACCGCGCTTCTTTGAGGGGTGTGGGCGCCTTGCACAGCATTCGTCACGCGGATGTCACGCAGACCACTTTATATGTCGGACTTTGGAGGAGGAGGCCATATGGCAACCCGGAAATCAGCATCCACGCCGGCGAGCAAAGCGAACGTCTCGAAAGACGAATTGCTCGCCTATTACAAGGATATGCTTCTTATTCGCCGTTTTGAAGAAAAGGCCGGCCAATTGTATGGCATGGGCCTGATCGGCGGCTTTTGTCACCTCTACATCGGCCAAGAGGCGGTTGTGGTTGGGCTTGAGGCCGCCGCCAAAGAGGGTGACAAACGCATCACCTCGTATCGCGACCATGGGCATATGTTGGCTTGCGGCATGGACCCGAAAGGCGTGATGGCCGAATTGACCGGGCGTGAGGGTGGTTATTCCAAAGGCAAAGGCGGCTCCATGCATATGTTCTCGAAAGAGAAGCATTTTTATGGCGGCCACGGCATTGTCGGCGCACAGGTGCCGCTGGGTGCGGGTTTGGCCTTTTCCGACAAATACAAAGGCAATGACAATGTGACCTTTGCCTATTTCGGTGATGGCGCGGCGAACCAAGGTCAGGTTGCCGAGACCTATAACATGGCTGAAATTTGGGACTTGCCGGTGATTTTCGTCATCGAAAACAACCAATACGCCATGGGCACCTCGACCCAACGCTCGACCAAATCGCCGAGCTATTGGGGACGTGGCGCCGCCTATGGAATCGAAGGCGAAGAAGTCGACGGCATGGATGTTTTGGCAGTCAAAGAGGCCTCAGAGCGGGCCACGGCGCATTGTCGCGCGGGTAAAGGCCCCTACATCCTTGAGGTCAAAACCTATCGCTACCGCGGCCACTCGATGTCCGACCCGGCGAAATACCGGACCCGCGAAGAGGTCCAGAAGATGCGCGAAGAGCGCGATCCGATCGAGGCCGTGCGGTCCATTCTTTTGACCGGCAACCACGCCACGGAAGACGATCTCAAAGCCATCGACAAAGACATCAAAGCGGTGGTGAACGCCTCTGCTGAGTTCGCGAAAGAAAGCCCGGAACCGGCGCTGAGCGAGCTTTGGACTGACATTTATGCGGATGAAATTCCGCAGCACGACGCCTGATTTGGGAGGATAGACGACAATGGCTACCGAACTGCTGATGCCCGCGCTGTCTCCGACCATGGAGGAAGGCACGCTTGCGAAATGGCTCGTCAAAGAGGGGGACACCGTGTCCTCCGGTGACATTATCGCGGAAATTGAAACCGACAAGGCGACGATGGAATTCGAAGCCGTGGACGAAGGGATCATGGGGAAACTCCTGATCGCGGAAGGCACGGAGGGCGTGAAAGTGAACACCCCCATCGCGATTATCATTGAAGAGGGCGAAGACGCCTCCAACCTGTCCGCCTCGGCCCCGGCTGAAGAGGCGGCAGCGGTTGAGGCCGCGGCCCCTGCCCCGGCCAAAGCGGCCGCCAAAGCCGCCGCACCGATTGTGTCGAAAGCGGTCGAACCGGATTACCCGGCGGGCACCGAGATGAAACAACAAACGGTGCGCGAAGCATTGCGCGACGCCATGTCCGAAGAGATGCGCCGCGACGACAGCGTGTTCCTGATGGGCGAAGAGGTGGCCGAATATCAAGGCGCCTATAAAATCTCCCAAGGCATGTTGGACGAATTTGGTCCGAAACGCATCATCGACACACCGATCACCGAGCATGGCTTTGCCGGAATCGCGACCGGGGCGGCCTTTGGTGGTTTGCGTCCGATCGTTGAATTCATGACCTTTAACTTTGCCATGCAGGCGATCGACCACCTGATCAACTCTGCCGCCAAGACGCTTTATATGTCTGGCGGCCAGATGGGCGCACCGATGGTGTTCCGGGGGCCGAACGGCGCGGCGGCCCGTGTGGGCGCGCAGCACTCGCAATGTTATGCCGCATGGTATGCGCATATTCCGGGTCTGAAAGTGGTCATGCCTTACTCGGCAGCCGACTACAAAGGCTTGATGAAAACCGCGATCCGCGATCCGAACCCGGTGATCTTCCTCGAAAACGAAATCCTGTATGGGAAGTCGTTTGAAGTGCCCGTGATGGACGATTTCACCATCCCGTTCGGCAAGGCGCGGATTTGGCGCGAGGGCACGGATGTGACCATCGTCTCCTTCGGCATCGGCATGACCTATGCCTTGGAAGCGGCGGACAAACTGGCCGAAGAGGGCATTTCCGCGGAGGTCATCGACCTGCGCACCCTGCGCCCGATCGACTATGACACGGTGATTGCCTCTGTGATGAAAACCAACCGCTGTGTGACCGTTGAAGAAGGCTTCCCGGTCGGCTCCATCGGCAACCACATCTCCTCGGTGATCATGCAAAAGGCGTTTGATTATCTCGACGCACCGGTGATCACCTGTGCGGGCAAAGATGTGCCCATGCCCTACGCCGCCAATTTGGAAAAACTCGCGCTTGTGACCACGGCTGACGTGATCCAGGCCGTCAAAGACGTCACCTACCGTTAAGGAGAAAAGACAATGGCAATTGAACTACTTATGCCCGCGCTGTCTCCGACGATGGAGGAAGGCACTTTGGCGAAATGGTTGGTCAAAGAGGGTGACACGATCTCTTCTGGCGATGTGATCGCGGAGATCGAAACCGACAAGGCGACGATGGAATTCGAGGCGGTGGACGAAGGTGTCATCGGCAAGATCCTTGTGGCGGAAGGCACCGAGGGTGTGAAGGTCAACGCGGCCATCGCGATCCTGTTGGAAGAGGGCGAAGACGCCTCTGCGATGGACAACATGGGGGCGGCTCCCGCCCCTGCGACAGCTGAAGCGGCTCCGGCTGAGGCTTCGAAGGCAGAGGCCAGCGCTGCGACCCCAGCCCCGGCAGCTCCGGTTGCGGCGTCTGGCGAGCGCATCTTTGCCTCACCTTTGGCGCGTCGGATTGCGGCGCAAAAGGGTCTCGACCTGGCCACCATGAGCGGCTCTGGCCCGAAAGGCCGGATCGTGAAAGCCGATGTCGAAAACGCCACGGCCGCACCGAAAGCGGAGGCTCCGAAAGCCGCCGCGACCTCCGAGGCCGCCCCTGCGAAAGCGGCCCCAACGGGTCCGACCGCAGATATGGTTGCGAAAATGTACGCGGATCGCGCGTATGAGGAAATCAAACTCGATGGCATGCGCAAAACCATTGCCGCGCGTTTGACCGAAGCGAAACAAACCATCCCGCATTTCTACCTGCGCCGCGACATCAAACTCGACGCGCTGTTGAAATTCCGTGCTGAGTTGAACCATCAGCTCACCGGCAAGGGTGTGAAACTTTCGGTCAATGATTTCATCATCAAAGCCGTCGCCAATGCGCTGCAAGAGGTCCCAGAGGCCAACGCAGTGTGGGCCGGTGACCGTGTGTTGCAGATGAAATCATCCGATGTGGCCGTGGCTGTGGCGATTGAGGGCGGGCTGTTCACGCCGGTGCTCAGGGACTCGGACATGAAGTCACTCTCAACGCTCTCGAAAGAGATGAAAGACCTCGCCCACCGCGCACGCGACCGCAAGCTCGCACCCCATGAGTACCAAGGGGGATCGTTCGCAATCTCCAACCTCGGTATGTTCGGCATCGACAATTTCGACGCCATCGTGAACCCGCCGCACGCGGGCATCTTGGCCGTCGGCGCGGGTGTGAAAAAGCCGGTTGTAGGGGATGATGGCGAGTTGACGGTTGCAACGGTGATGAGCGTGACGATGTCCGTGGATCACCGGGTGATTGACGGCGCTTTGGGAGCGAACTTGCTCAAAGCCATCGTTGATAATCTGGAGAATCCGGTGGCGATGCTGGCGTAAGAGAACGCGCGGCGAAGGTATTTCGCCGCGCATTTACGACACCTTAATGGCATACAAAAACGCCCCGCCGGACATGTCCAGTGGGGCATTTTTATTATGGATTGAATAAAATTTATTTATCGCGCGCGCCGATGAGTTGGTTCATCGACACCGAGGGTTGCGAACAGCCCGCCTCGCCCACAACTTTGGCCGGAACGCCCGCAACCGTGGTGGCGGGTGGCACGTTGGCCAAGACAACGGAACCGGCAGCGATGCGCGAGCAGCAGCCGATTTTGATATTGCCAAGCACCTTGGCCCCAGCCCCGATCAGGACGCCATCACCAATTTTCGGATGACGGTCTTCGTCCTCTTTGCCAGTGCCACCCAAGGTCACGTCATGCAGGATCGAGACATTGTCACCAATGACGGCAGTTTCGCCAAAGACCAGAGAATGGGCGTGATCAAGGAACAGACCCTTGCCGATCCGGCAAGCGGGGTGGATGTCGACGGAGAATTGCTCCGACATGCGCATTTGGAAGAAATAGGCCAGATCACGACGACCTTCGCGCCAGAGCCAATTGGCGACGCGGTGAGCCTGAATGGCTTGGAACCCTTTGAAATAAAGCAAAGGTTGGATGTAGCGGTGACACGCCGGGTCGCGCTCATAAACGGCGGAAATATCGGCACGTGCGGATTCGGCCAAGGACGGGTCTGCGGCATAGGCGGCATCAGCGATTTCGCGAATAAGCTGTTCTGACATTTCCGCAGAGGCCATTTTTTGCGCGATACGATAGGCCAAAGCGGCCTCAAGCGTTTCATGGTGAAGGATACAGGCATGCACCATCCCGCCCAACAGGGGCTCAGCATCCACGGCCTGACGGGCCTCGGAAACGATTTGGGTCCAAACCGGGTCGAGTTTGGACAGGTGAGTGCGTGTTTTGGCCATGCGCTTTTCCTCTTTTGAGAGAGCTTACTATAGATAGGCCTGATTTCAAAAGAGCAAGAGTGCGATCGGGGGAAACAATGTGAATTTAAGGTGCGCAAACACAAAAAGCCCCGCGCCGGGAACGGCACGGGGTATAGAATGTGTTGAGAGATAAATTATTCAGAGGGCAGCGTGAACTGCAAACAGTGGATGGCCAGACGGAGCGTTCCAGACGTGAAATCCCCGCCTTCAGCCGTGAGGATAAGATCTTCACTGGAATAATAGGTCAAAGGTGTCCCAGTGAGGCCACGCAACCAACTGCCTTGAGCGGGCGACAGGCCGGAACCATAGCGGTTGGTGGACCCGGAAACACCCAAAGAGAACCCAGAGAGGCCCGACCCCGTAATATCGGCCAGTACACGGCCGGTGACGCCGTACACAACGGATTGCCCCGGAATAGCGTAGGCGGCATTGGACGTCGGCCCGGCAGAGAGCACATGATCTACCTCAATCACCTTTGAGATCATCCCCGCCCCATGCGCGGAAAGAGTCTGCATCCCGAGCACCCAACCGGCCCCATCGTGCCCCGCCCAACCGTTTTGATCGGCAACATAGGCCCGCATCCCCAAGCTGGCGGGTACAAAAGCCCAGCCGCCGTTAACGTAAAGCGCAATCGCGCCCTCCTGCCCAGCCCACTCATTCACAGCAGCCGCCCCCACCCCGTAGGCCTCCCCTTCTTGCGGGGTCAGCGGTGGTGTGTTGAGGGTGACCGATTGGAGCGTGAGTTGCAGCAACCCGTCGATCCGGGTCAGCGCCTCGTTTACGGTTACATGTTTTTGCGCTTGTGACGCTTGCAGCAGCGGCAATTCAAAGCGGGATGTGTCACTCATTGATCTCAATCCTTTGGAAGAGGCCCGGTCCGAAACTCTCAGACATCTGGGCAACATGGATTTCATACGCGCCGGTCACGCCGTCGCTGGTTTTCTGGCTAACGGAGTAGCTCCAATTTGGGGCCGCCACGACGCTTGCGCGCAGAATGGACCCGCCCTGAACGACCCGCACAACATAAAGCTCGGAGGCCTCGCCAAGCGGCACGTCGACCGATTGCCAACTGTCCCCGTCGATCCGTGTGCGCCGCACCCAAGTCAGTTCTGTGTCGCCCGAGAGGGCCATCTGGGCTTTGAGATGCGCCGGAGCGTAGGGGCGCAGGCCGATCCCATCGAAGGCTTCGACCAAATGCTGATAGCTTGGATCGTCATAGCCGCGTTGTGACGGGCCTATGCGGTAATGACGCGCGAGGCCACGAGCCGATTGGGCAATGTCGATTTGTCGAAGCGCCGAGTTCAACAGGACAAAGCGAGATCCTGCAGGCCAGCTTGCCATCAATCCATCGGTCCCCACCTGTCCACGCAAGCGCAACGACAGATCGTAGGTTTGCGGCGCAACCAATTCTGCAGTGGCAAACTGGAACACTTCCCAATTGCCAGACGATCCATCGCCAATCGCGGCGACATTGGCACCATTCAGAACATCAATGAGGCCGACCGAGGCCAGCTCTCCTTTGGTCAGCTTGACCCGCAAAGCCGCCCCCCGATCCCAAACCGCAGGCTCCGCACTCTCAAGCGCCGTTTGCGTCACACCAATGGTGGCCCAAGTTGGCAATAACGTGTTCAACTCATAGCCACTGTCTGATGCAGAGCCATAGACCGCTGCAGACCCCGGCCAGGGGTTTGCCGTGACCGCAACATGCGGCGCATGAGGCGTTTCATCCCCGGTCAAAAGCGGAAGATCCAAGAACAACGGATAGACCGGCACAGGGGCCGCAAACGGCTTGGCCTCAATGATGTCTTCAACCGCATCAGAGGGCACATAGATTTCTTGCTCGACCCGCACCGCTTCGATCTGTTGTAGATCACCAAATGTGGCATGATCGACCCGATACCGCAACGCGCCGTCCTCCGTGGTCACGGTGATCACATCACCAGCCCCATAAGAAAACAGCGATGGAGGGAGCGAAAATCGGGCCGTATCTCGCGCCACCCGCGATTCTGCCAACCATCGTTCCACAACCTGCCGCCCCTCTGAGCGCGTGAGAGCCAAAGGCAATTCAGATTGGGACACAAGCCGGCTTTGCTCATCCGGAAACATAGCCTCTTCGGCGCGGGCAGCATAATCCCCGTCCGCATCGACAAAGGTCAGCTTAACCCGTCCCGCCACTTCCGCTTCTGGGGCACGGGTCCGTTCCAGAACCCCGTCCAACTCATCGGAGACCGCCATTTGATCTTCGCTCAGCGCGACCTTTGCTTTGCCATCGCGAGATCGGAAAATCAGCCGACCTTCGCGTTCGATGGCCTCAAAGCCAAAGGCCAACATAAGCGGCTGCAACGCAGAGCGGGCCCCCGAGATGTCGCTGACGCTATAGCCACGCAAAACGCCCCATAGCTCACTCACGTCAAGTTCATAAACACCTGAACGCGCACAGATTTCTGTAACAACATCAGCCAAAGATCGCGACGTGCTGCGACCGTTCAACCAATGTCCTCTGGCGTAATTGTCACCATCACTCCAAACGGAGGCGACAGCCGGAAAAGCCGGATATGGTCGTCCGTCCCAAGCCCAAACATGGGCCCGGCTCATGTCGATCATTGGGCCACCATAAATGTCTGACATCGGGTTATGGCTCTCATCTTTCCAGTATTCCGTCATCGCCCGGACATACTGAAGCTGAATGAAATCATCTCGCCCCCCGGAAGAGTACTTTGGGAGTGCGCTTTCCGACGATTTAGCATCCAAAAACTTGTTGGGTTGATTGGTCGCCTTATCAATCGCGGCACAGCCCATTTCAGTAAACCAAATCGGCTTGGACCCAGGCACCCAGGCCGTGGATGTCTCATTGCGCACACCGCCGACCCGTTCGTGATGATCGTTCTGCCACCAGCCCCGAATGTCTTTGTAGCGCCAGACCCAATCTTCACCGTAAGTGCCATCTACAATCGGGGTGCGGATCTGTGCCTTGTCGTGCTCGTCAAACGCATAATACCAATCATACCCCTCACCGCCTTCAATGTTGGCTTTGAGATACTCGAGGTTATAGATCGCTCCATAACCCGCGTCAGCATGATCGTCGCCATCGCGCCAATCCGACAGCGGCATATAATTGTCGATCCCGATAAAGTCGATGTTTGCATCGGCCCAAAGAGGATCAAGATTGTAATAAAGATTACCCTCCGCTTGATGACCGAAATATTCAGACCAATCCGCCGCATAGCCAATCTTACATTGTGTTCCAAGGATACCGCGCACGTCTGCGGCAAGCTGGACCAAGGCGTCAACGGCAGGGAAACCAGCCGCACCACGAATACGCGTCAGAGACCGCATCTCTGAGCCGATACAAAATGCCTCAACCCCACCTGCCAGCGCACACAGATGAGCGTAATGCAGGATCATCCGACGATACGAAAACTCGGCTGGCCCCGTGTAAGACACGGTTGATCCGGAGGCTGTAAAATCCGTTGCCTGTGCGGTCCCCAAAAAGGCGGCAACCTCGGCATCTGCGGAGGCAGTGCCATCTGTGGTCCCCAAAATGCCGGGAGCCAAAGACGTGGTAATGCGCCCCCGCCAAGGCAGTGTCGGCTGTTCAAGCTCTCCCGTCCACGGATCAACCAAGCCATTGCCTGAAAGCTGATCCATCAGAATAAATGGATAAAACACAACCTCCTGCCCCGCATCATGCAGCGCATGAATGGCCTGAACCACGGACTGGTCTGTCGGCGTCCCGCCATATACAGACCGATCATCAGCATCACGCGGCACGAGGCTTGCAGAGCCACGCGACACCCCAGACACAGACCATGGCATGTTCGACGCATCCGCCTCCGCTTGCTCTACCTTCGGCTGTAGTTGACAGAATCCGCAGCGCAAATCATCCCCGAACCAAGACACCACAAGCGACGTCGATCGACAGGATTTCAACTCCTGCGACATTGCCGTCAAAGAGGTTGTGAAATCGGGTTGACCTGAGGCGGAATTGACGTTGGACGCTGAGACATCCCCCGCGCCGCCTTGCAAATACACAGGCGTCGTCGCCAACGCGTATTCCCCCGTCCCAGGGATCATCGCGACGGCTTCGATCAAATGGGTCAAATCGCTCTTTTGCCCCTCGGCCTGATCTGGACGCATCACCTCAAACGTAAACTGCGGCACCCGGTTGCCAAATGGCGTCAAATCAACGTCTTCAAGCACAACATAAGCAATGCCGCGATATGCGGGCACGTCGCCCGTCCCTTCCACCGCTTCCATCTTGGGATCTGGCAACTGATTTTCCGTACCTGCGTAAACGCGCATATTCAACGTGCTGACATCAATCTCAGTGCCATCGGCCCAGACCCGGCCCACACGAGAAATTTCACCTTCACATAGGGCAACCGCCAAAGACACCGAATAGCTATACTGCTTGACTGTCGGAGCGCTTGGAGTCCCTTTGCCCCCACCGCCCGATGTGGCAACATTCTCCTGAAATTCGGTCGCCCAAATCACCTGTCCACCTACGCGCATTCGCCCGTAAATCTGCGCAACAGGCGCTCCCTCGGAGGCACCCGTCAGACGGAACCGTTCCACCCGACCGGTTTCCACGGTCTGGCTTCCCGCGCCCATAAGTCGCTGGTCAATCGCACGCCCAAGTGTGGCCCCGATCGCACGACCAATGACCACAGAAGACAAGCCCAATACACCTCCGCCAACGGAGGCCCCAATCGCCGCGCCTGCGGCTGAAAGTACAATAGTTGCCATTACTTATCTCCCTTAAGTGGGAATGCAAAACAGGCCACAACACGCCTGCGCCATGGTGTGCTCAGAGCATTCTCAACGACGCCGTGACCGGAATAGGCATGAATGAATGAGGGGCTTTCGCCCACCCTTCCGACGATGCCAAGATGCTTGGCCACCGCTCCATCGCGCATTCGAAACAAAAGCACATCACCTGCGGCCATCTCGCTCACCGGCTTGGCAATGAGGTGCTGTTGAGCTGCATCCAAAAGCCGCTCTTCGTTCTGCGGCTCACTCCAATCTTTCGTGTAGGGCGGGATCATTTCAGGCTCTTCGCCATAGACCTCGCGCCAAATTCCACGCAATAGCCCAAGACAATCCGTCCCCGCCCCTTTGCAAGAGGCCTGATGCCGATAGGGCGTTCCAAGCCAGCTACGGGCACGATCTGCAATCGTCATATCCATCATTCTAGCCCCCAAAAACCGGAGTGCTTGGGTCACCAAAAATCGACCTGCGGCTGCCACCATCGTTGGTTTTGCCTTGGATCGGATAGCTGGCCAGCCAGTCTTCGCCCGGAATATGCGGAAACCCGCGAAAGTTTAGAAAGTTGTCAAACTTCAACCGACATGTCGCCGCGCGCCGATCACATCCTGCCTCAATCCGAATGAGGTCTCCGGGCGCGACCTCGGCTCTGAGCTCTTCCCAGAGTTCGATTGTCCGCCCATCCGCCGACAGGCGATCATTTTTGATCACCCCCACAAGGTTCGCGGCAGCACCCGTTTGAACACTCAACGCCCGCGTTCAAACCAACGGTCATCAAATCCCTCGAACGTAGAAAACGAAAATAACTTCCCTTTTTCAACGCGTTCTACCGCAACTTCGGCAAAATACCCCGGCTGATTGAGGTTAAACCCACAGCCTTCTGCGCCCAAAACCGCCGAACAACCGGGTTGATAGACCCGCCCTTGTGGCTGGTTGAGCTCTTCGGTCAAACCCCGTAGTTCCGCACGAAAACCGCCGGACACCCGTGTAATCTCGCCAAATGTCCCTTTAAACAACAGCACACGCTGATCCACGTCGGCCCAGTTCACAAGCCAAGAGCGCACCAGAGCGCCATCAAAGCGCCCAGCCCGAATGTCACTTTCTTGTACCGAGGCCGAACTCAACGCGCCCAGCGCCTCAGTGTTGTCAACCGACAGACCCGTGGATTGCTCAAGCGCATTGGCCGTAAGACCCGTATCCGCTTTAAAAACAAACCCGTCGAAACTCAGATCATTGTCATGATCGGTAAATCCATAGGTCTCACCATCGCGACGCACCAGCACCCAAGCGCGACACAGCGTCGTCGTCCCACTGGCCAAATGTGTTTGCAAATTTTCTGGAAAAGCCATCAGACTCGCACCTCCACAATCGGCACATTGGGCACTTCTCCGGCCTGAAATGACGCCACAGAGGTCGCGATCCGGTTGGTGTCGAACCGTACAGGCACGTCAAACTCATACCCGGCACTCACGACCGCGTTCTCCGCTGGCGGAGTGGTAAAGGTAATGATCCCCGTCAAGGTATCTACCTCCCAATCAATCGCTTCAAAAAGCTCCTGACCTTGCACACCCGCTTTAACCGTTCCCAACACCGGCTTCTTCAGCGGACGGACATAAACCGCGTCCCCTGACTGATAGCTCTTGGTGAGTTGGAATTGCGTGGTTTCGCCATCGCCATAGGCGACAATCTGATCCTCAAATCCGACGGCCGCAGAGGCCCGACATGTCTTGTAATCCGACCAGTCTTTCCATCGAAACCCGTAGAGTTGCCCTTGCCGCGCCTCAAAAAACGCGATGAGCAATTCGATATCATCCAAGGACCGCATCCCAAGCCCCGCGTCGTACCGCCGACGGGAGTGTGCCCATGGGGTGTTGCGTTCTTCAAAGCCGTTTGCCAACGTCACAACATCGGTGCGCCGTTCTGGTCCCCCAACGGACCCAAAGCTCAGGTTCGCCGGAAATCTCACATCATGAAAACCCATAGGTGTTCCCCTCCATTCGAATGGCGGTTGAGGCCGGTCCCGGCCCGTATTGCGTTATTGATTGCGTTGACCACGGCCCAGCGCACGGCTGAGCTGCGCCGCCACTTGGCTTTGACTGCGCCGAAAACCTTCGACATCCGGCGTGGTGATATTCATCGTGACATTGACTGGGCTGCTTGACCCTGATGCCTGAACGCCCAATTTACCATTGGCCCCGCGCGTCAGTGGCATGATCGCCTCCGCTCCCGCTTCGCCCATAAGACCCGTGCCGCCGCGCATCGGGAAATAAGTCGGGCTGGACACAACGCCGCCCTTGGCAAAGGGCATCACATTGCCCTGTGCAAAAGCCTCGCCCTTTTCAAACGGCATTAGGCCCCGAATGATACTCTCAAGCCCGGAGCCCAGCACCGAACCCACATGGCTCGTCACCGGCTTCAATGCCGCATTGTAAGCCGCATCCAACATCGACGTGCCAACGCCCTTGAGCGCCTGTGCCAGCGTGTCGCCATCAAACACCAAGCCATCAATCGCCTTTTTCAAGCCTCGGGAAATCCCGCGCTCAAGTGCGGACACCTCACGCTGAGTCTCGGCCACCGTTGCCTGAAGCCGAACCATCTCTTGGTTGAATGCCGCCGCCATCGCCTCGGCACCGCCAATGGCGCTTTCCATCTGCGTGACCTTGTCTTCAAAGGCGTCAAGGCCATTTACATCTGTGCCGTTGATCTCAGCCATCGTCTTGCCCTTTCATTGCGCCTTCGTCGGGGAAGGCTTTGGCCAATTCATCGAGCCGGGTGCGGCCCATCGGTGCGGTGCTGCTTCCTGTGCCCAACATCAGCAACAGTTCGGCAGGCGTCAGCCGCCAGAACTCATCGGGTTTCAACCCAAGCCCCCGGATGCCGATCCGCATCAGCGCGGGCCAATCGACCCCCCCCTTATCTGTCATCAGGCTCATTTGCCCCCCCTCATCCAGGCACCATAAAGGCCCGCGTGATCAGCTCTGCGCCAACCCGCGCCGCCTCAAGCGGCCCACCTTCGATCTCTGCCGTCAGAATGTCGTCATAGCGCCCCTTCCAGCCGCCGCCGCGCAGGCCCGCCACAACAACACGCAGCACATCCGCGGACGAAAACCGACCCGCCTCATAGCGCTCGACCAACTCCACCAACGTGTCCGTCTGCAGACCCGCCTCGAGTTCCGCCAACGCCCCAAGCGTGAGCTTCAGAACATGACGTTCACCATCGAGCGTCAGCGCCACTTCACCTTGAAAGGGGTTCGCCATGACTTACACCGCCGTAAAGGTCAGTTGACCCGCCGATGACATCGCCAGCTCATAGGTGGCCTCGCCATTGTAAGAGCCGGCGTATTCGATAGAGGTCAGTTGAAACGCCCCTTCGACAACGCCAAAATTCGGGATGATCACCTGAAAATTGGGCACTTCACCGTCAAAGAAAATCTGGCGTGCGCGTTCATCCGTGCTTTGGTCCTTAAACACACCAGAACCCGAAATCGTGGCACTCTTCACCCCGGCACCACCGAGGAGTTCTCGCCAACCGCCGGAACTTTCCAGCGAGGTCACATCCACGCTTTCTGCGTTGAATGAAATCCGCGTCGCCCGCAGCCCCGCAATGGTTTCGAAAGAGCCGGAGCCAGTCATATCCAGCTTAATGAGAAGGTCTTTGCCGTTTTGAGCAGCCATGGTCGTGTACTCCGTCTTGGAATAATCAGTTGTCTTCAACACGCGCGCGGAATTTCAAATCAATCCTGCGCACATCACTGTCCTGAACGCGCCGGGCCTTGGCCGACACGAAATAGAGCCCAACGAGCACACCGCGGCTCAACGCAAGATCCGCATCGACAAGCACGTCGGAAATGGCCGTGGCCACCTGTTTTGCCGTCAAAAAACCCGCCGTATCCGCCACCACGGACACCGTGAACTCGTGGCGCGCCCCCGCTCCGGTTTTGTCAGACGCATCTGTCACGTCCTCCGGGCCAAGGCTCACATACAAAGAGGGCAAGGTGCCGGTCGGGGCCGCATCGTAAATCGCGCTGCCCACCATCCCCGTCAGCGTCGCATCGGCTACAAGCGCCTGATACACCGCTGTCTGCAAAGCTGCCGCAACACCGTAACTCATGACGCCACCTCCTCACGCGCATTGCAGGTCAGGTAATGCCCCTGCGGATCAAGCTCCGTCACGGACAGGATGCGAAACATCCGCCCGCCTTCGACAAAGCGTTGATCGGGTTTCGGACGTCGGGGCGATCCAACCGGGGCGCCCCGTACGATGATCTTCATCGGCACTCGGCTCACGGTTAGAAAATCCTCTGAGGTCTCAGACCCTGTTCCCGACTGAATGGACGCCCAGAGCGTGCCAACCTGTGCCCAGGTCTCAACATAACCACCCGCCCCGTCGGAGACCCGGTTGGCCTCCTCCAAAACGAGTTTGCGATTAAGGTGAACGACGTCTGCCATCACAAACGCCCTCCAAACAGACGCAGGTTGCGATAGCGCTCAAGCAGGGCATTCACGCCAAAAGGCATCGTTGCCTCACCCACCGCCGTCTCATGGCGGTGTTCGTAATAATGCGACGCCAAAAGCATCACGGCCTGCGCAATATCTGCGGGCAAATCGCCCCAAGCATTTGCAAACCCGGCCGTAAATTCAATCCGCGCTTGTCCGGCGACCGGGATTTGCGGCAACACGAACCCTGTCGAGACAAGCCGGGGGCGGTGCATATCCTGCTCCAGCACATATTTGGCTGGGTCAATCGTAGTTTCCGCGCCCAAACGATCCGTAATCACAAAAGCAGTGATCGCACGGACCGGAGCGACAGGAAGCCCCTGCGCGCCAAGATCACGCCACGCCGACAGCGTATAGGTGTAGTCGCGAATGATCAGAACCTTGTTGGTCCGCGCCTCGACAGCCGCCATCGCCGCCCGTAGGAACGTCTCAAGGACCCCGTCCTGAACCCCATCATCGCCGAACCCGGTGCCCAGTCTCAAATGATCTTTGAATTCAGCGACCGGCAATGCCGCGCTTGGCACCTGGGTCTGCTCCATTAACATCATGGTACATCTCCGTTTCCGGGTCCCCCTGGTTGCAGTGAGTATGGATGCGCGTCCCCCCTTGTTGCTCGGACGGAGGGGGAGCAGCTAGACAACACGGGCTTTATGGGGCGCGCATCCATTGCCCATGACCTCACCGATGCGGTGCGGCCATGGGCACGTCTTCAAACGATCTTAGGAGACCGAGAACTTCAGCAGTTTGATCGCTGCAAAGTCAGACACGTCACCGCCCACGCGCTTGGTGGCATAGAACAGCACATGCGGCTTGGCCGAGAACGGATCGCGCAGGATGCGCACGTCCGGGCGTTCGGCAACGGTGTAGCCCGAGGCAAAATCACCAAAGGCAATTGCAGCCGCATCAGAGGCGATGTCCGACATATCTTCCGCGATCAAAACCGGGTAGCCCATCAAACGCGCCGGTTCGCCAGCGGCAAGGCTGTCAGACCACAAGAAACGGCCATCCGCATCTTTGAGCTTGCGCACTTGGCCCGCGGTTTTCGAATTCATCACAAAGGTGCCATTGGCGCGGTACTGTGCGCCCAACGCATAGACCAGCTCCACAATCGCATCCGCCGGATTGGCCGCATCAAACGCGCCATCGGTGCCGGTGGCGACATAGCCAAGGCTGCCCCAAGCCCAGCTGTCATTGGCCACTTGTGCGTGCGCCAAAAAGCCGGTCGGTTTATCAACGCCATCACCGTTGATAAAGGCAGACGCCTCAGCACTGGCGAATTTGTCGGCAATGCGACCGGCAAGCCACGCGTCAATGTCAAACGCAGAGTCGTCCAACAGACGTTGAGAGGCCTTCGGCAAAGCCGACAGCTCAAACAGTGGGATCGAAATACGGTCGATGGTCGGCGTGGAAGTTTCACCCACGGCGCCAGTTTCCGTGATCCAACCCGAGCCAATATCCGTGGTGTCGATCAGCACGTCATAAGAGGTCGCTTCGACATTCACCACAGTCGCGATGGACCGGATAGACGCGGTGGATTTCAGCACCGATTTGATCACGTCAGAGGTCTGCGGGTCCACAAGATAGCCACCGTCGCCATTGATGGCGGTGGACATGGATTTGCCTTCGAGTTCGACGCCACGCAACGCGTCATCGTCGCCGTTGCGCACATAGGTCACAAAAGCCGATTTGTGGGACATGTCCACATCACGCGCTGCGGACAGGGCCGGACGGCCAAAGGTGTGGGATTTACGATCAAGCATGGTCAGTCGCTCTTCCTGTTCTTGAAGTTTAGATTTGATTTCGATTTGAAAGTCTTTGAGATCACTTACGAATTCGGCCAACGCGGTCTTCACCTCGGTGGCCGGTCCGGTCCCAATATGGGCCCCGGTTTGGGCACCAAACTGGCCCCCCTTATAGGCCGAGGTCTCGGACATACCGGTCCCGGCCTGAAAGCCGCCTTGGGCCTTCATCTCGGTTTTGCTCATCCAAACAATCCTTCGTTGTTGTGTTGGGTATCGCGGGTGACTGCGCTGGCGTTAGCTCTCGCTGGCCAGCTGCTTGCGGGCTCTGGTAAAAGCGTCCGCAAGGTCACGCAGCATCGTCTCGGTCGCATACGGGTCATCCCCCTTTGCCTCCGTGCTCAACCGCGCTTCGGGAAGCATCGGAAATGTCACCAAAGACACCTCCCAAAGTTCCAGTTCGGACAAAAGGCGCGCGCCTTTCGCGTCCTTTTGCGCCTTCACGGTGCGGTATCCGATCGACAACCCGTCAATCGCCCCCGCCTCGATCAGCGCCACCGCTTCGCGACCTCTTGCAACGTCGGTCAGCAGGCGTCCCTTGACATAGAGCCCGCGCGCGTCTTCACGCACCTCGTCCCAAATGCCGATGGGCTGGCTCGGATCATGCTGCCACAGCATCTTCACCGAACGACCCTTCGATTTCAGCGTTTTGAGAGACGTGGCATAGGCCCCTTTCAAAACGACATCGCCGCCTTGATCTGTCAGCCCAAAGAACGAGGCATAGCCTTCGATCTCGACCCCATCCGTCACCACAATATCTTCGCCCAACCGGCTAAACTTGTGCTCAAGACCGCCTTGAAACTCCTTGTTCATCTCAGTTCCCCTCATCTTCTTGGGCCTGATCCTCAGCCTTTGGTGAAGCGGATTCCGCAGCCAAGGGCGGCAGACCCAACATCGCGCGCTTCTCTTCGGGTGTGAGGAAATCGGCACTCGCCACCCGGTTCCATTGCGCGTCGCGTTCACTCGACAGCGCGGAGACCTGATCAAGGTCGGGTTTCAGCTCAATCGCCTCCCCCGTGCGCTCAGACAACCAATGCCCGATCGCCGCCGTCACCTTGCTCACCATCGGCAGCACCGTCAGACGATAAAACGCCCGGTTCGCCTCTTGGTAATTCGAATAGGTCATGTCACCGGGGATGCCCAAAAGCATCGGCGGCACCCCAAAGGCCAGGGCGATCTCGCGTCCCGCGGCCTCTTTGGTCTTTTGAAATTCCATGTCGGAGGGGCTGAACCCCATCGGTTTCCAATCAAGCCCCCCTTCCAACAACATTGGCCGACCCGCATTGCGCGCGCCTGATGATGGCTCTCCATCTCGCTGAGCAACCGATCATATTGATCCGCCCCCATCGACGCCTGACCGTCCACGCCTTTGTAGACAATCGCGCCCGAAGGCCGGGCCGCATTGTCCAAAAGGCTTTTCGACCAACGCGAGGCCGAATTATGCACATCAATCGCCGTCGCCGCCGCCTGGATCGGGGACAGCCCGTAATGATCATCCGTCGGGTGAAAGGTCTTGATGTGACAAATCGAGGAATGCCCGTCGATCACGTCAAACCGGTGCTTGCGCCCGCCCACCGCATATTCATAGGCAACCGGCCAACCATCCGCACCGGGCACAAGGTTCATCCGGTCCGAGCGCAACACATGCAACTCCTGCGGTGCCGTGCCCCAGTCGCCAACCGCCTCAAGGTAAGCGTTGCCCGACAGCAAAAGCTGGGCATAGAGCGCCTCAAACAATTCCGCCCGGCCCTGTGCCGGATTGGGACGCGAAATCACCGACAAAAGCGGATGCACGTCATACCGCGCCTCTGCATCCTGCATCACCAAAGGCAATGCCGCCGCCGCTTCCGCAATCAATTTGACCGAGCGAAACCCAACCGGATTGCCGATAAACCCCACCCGCGTCAACGTCACCGTATCGCGCGGGCTCCAGGCCACGCGGCCCACGCCGGAAACCGACGCCACAACCGGCCCGGTCGCCGAGGCCTTCATCTCGGGCATCTCGGGTGCGCCCCGCTTCAGAAAGTCAAACACCATATCCGTGTCTCTCCTCATCTCTTGTCCGGCGATGCCGCTGTGGCATCCATGCCTCCACTGTGCGCGGCCCGCAAAGAACCCCGCCAAGCCTTGGCTGTTACTCTCGATTGTTTCGGCCTCGTGGCATCACGCATCCGGGCACTTGCCCCGTTCGCCTGACGCACACGAGGCCCGGAAAGGGAGCATGATGGGATCTTTCAACCTCACCAAACCTGTCGTGGCGCCCGCGCCTCCCCGAGACCTCTTGCGGGCTCTCCCGCCCCTCAGGACCCTTGATGTGTCCATCACTGCGCCTTCGGTAAAAACGTTCTAAACGACAGGGTAAAAGAAGTTCTAAGCAGGCCGCGCGCTGCTCCGCGTGACACGCAACACCTAACCAAGCGTCCGTATCCGTGGCCGCAAATGCCCCGCCGCAGGCACAATCATCAACTCATGCACCGCCCAGACCAGCGCATCCAAACGGTCCGGGCTTCCGGGCGCTTGAAACCCTTGTGCCGTCATCTTGATCATCTGGTCTTCCAGCGCGTCCAACCCGCCCCAAACATGCCTGACCCGGCCCTGATCATAGAGCGCGGCCACAGGCTCCGCCCGCGCGGCCTTGCCCCGCGTCGCGCGCACCGATTTATACGGCACCATCGGATCAATCTGCCGCAACACGGTCTCGACCAAATCGCCGCCTTGGTTTACCTCCGCCACGATCTTGTCACCCTCCCAGCGCGCCAACGCATCAATCGCCGCCTTGGCCCACACGGTCGGGGACGACGCCGACACCGTCGCGTCCTCCAACACATAGGCCCGCCAATTCTGTGGCGCGCCTTGGGTCACGGCACCCACCACGACGATCCCGCATTCGTCCGATCCCGCATGGCCGGTCACCGGCGGGTCCACCGCCACGACGATCCGGTCAAACTCCGGCAAATCGCCCGCGCGCATCTCTTCAAGCCGGGCCAAAGACCACAGCGCGCCCTCTTCCTCGTCGATCAATACGCCGTCCAGTTCCTGCCGCCCCAATCGTGTCCCCGCATAGCGTGTTTTCACCTCTTCGAGGAACGACGCCGCCAAATTCGCTGCATTCGCCTCTGTCGTCGCATGGGTCGAGACTGTCGAGGACCGTTGCAACAGCGTTTTCAAAATCGCGATGTTGCGCGGCGTCGTTGTCACCACCGCGCGCGGATCATCGCCCAAGCGCAGGCCGAACTGCAGCATGTCCCACGCCTCTTGCGGCTTTTTCCATTTCGCCAATTCGTCGATCCAGGCCGCATCAAACTGCGGCCCCCGCAATGCCTCCGGGTCATTGCCTGAAAACACCGTCGCCTCCGCCCCATTGGGCCACACCAGCGTGCGCCGCGTTGCCACCCATTTCGGACGCCGATCCGGCGGGCTACAGGCCAAAATTCCGCTATCGCCAAACACCATCACCTCGCGCGCCTGATCATAGGTCTCGCCGACCAAGGCCACGCGTTTGGCCCGCCCCGGATCACAGGCCCGCGATCCTTCCACCATCGCGCGCACCCATTCGGACCCGGCCCGTGTCTTGCCCGCACCGCGTCCGCCCAAAATCACCCAGGTGCGCCAATCGCCCTCGGGCGGCAATTGGTGATCCAATGCCCAAGCCTCAAACAAAAAAGGGAGCGCCAAAAGCGCCCCCTCATCGAGATCATTGAGAAATTGGTCCTGAACCTCTCGCGGCTCTGAGGCGACCCAGGCCATCAAGGACCTGAGATCGGGCTGCGTCAAGATCAAGTTCTCCGCCCCCAAGCTCTCCGGTTTTGCGTTTGTGGTCATCGAGACGCTTCCTTTCCTCAAACGAAATATTCAGCGCTTTGTTCAGATCCGCCATATGTTTGGCGATCTCGCTCGCCGATTTCGGATCGCCGGCACGCACGCCGTCAATGGCATCGTGAATGGCCCGGATCGCCCGGATCACGCTCTCATTTGCAATCTCGACCAGACTGTCGAGATTGCGGTCATCCCCCACAGATGAAGTCTCTACTTTCATAGGATCTGCCTCTCATGCATTGAATCTCCGCACGAGAGAGGCGAGCGCTTTGATATGGACGGTCCCGCGGGATCGCCCCAAAGAAAAAGCAGCCCATCGCGCGCGCCCCCTCAGGCACCCACTCTGGCCGCTTCACCCACGTCTTCTAGCATGCCATAAGGCTGCCATAAAATCGTTCTCACGTCAAGTTATTTAATACTTTCAATAAGTTAACCAACAGAACTCTCGAATTTCCGCACCATTAACCTTTTGCGTTCCCACGCCTTTCCCTCTGAAAACAAACGCGTAATCAAACATCACCGCGCGCATAGGAGCGAAGATGAAAGATCCTTACGACGTCCGGCTTACCGCCAATGTTTTTACACTCGGTCCCTCAAAACGAAAAAAGGCGCAATGAACGCGCCCTTCTCTAAATTATATTAAAGCGCCACGCCATAAACCCGTGTTTCAGGTTTGTGGCATGGCGCTTTAATGACTTACTGACTCGCTCTTTGTGCCTCGATCTCGCGCCATTTCACAACATTGGCGTTGTGTTCGGCCAAGGTCTCGGCAAAGGCATGCCCGCCCGTGCCATCCGCCACAAAGAACAGGTAAGGCGTCGTATCCGGGTTCACCGCCGCCTCCAAGGAGGCAAGCCCCGGATTGGCAATCGGTCCCGGCGGCAAGCCCTCGACCACATAGGTGTTATAGGGCTGTCAGATTGCAACTCAGATTGCCGCAAACCACGCCCCAAAACACCCACACCATTGGTCACGCCGTAAATCACCGTCGGATCGGTCTGCAACCGCATGCCACGTTTCAAGCGGTTCTCAAACACCGACGCAACCTGACGCCGCTCTTCCGCCACGCCGGTCTCTTTCTCGATGATCGACGCCAGGGTCAGCATTTCTTCCGGCGTCTCAAACGGCAGACCCTCGGTGCGCTGCGCCCAGATCGTATCAATCCGCATCTGCTGCGACTCTTGCATCCGCGCGATCAACTCATCCACGTCAGAGTCCGCACGCACCTCATAGCTGTCAGGAGCCAACATGCCCTCTTTCGGCATCTCCTCACCCTCAACGCTGCCGCTGAGGAAATCCGCCTGTTTCAGGCTCTCCACCACGCGCCACACCGTCGTCCCCTCGGCCACCAACACGCGATACCGTGTGTCCGCCTCACCACGCACCTTGGTATAGGCCTCAGGCGTCGCAACGCCCTCTTCGCCCGGCTGAAACTCAACCGTTTCAACATAGGCCGAGGTCGCCGGATCCAACTGTCGCACCTGCATCTGGGCGCGGTTCACCCCAATCCGGTACACCACTTCGGTGCCACAGGTGGAAGCCCCGCCACGGGTAATCAAATCGGTGATCTGCGCCATCGACGCCCCTTCCGGCACCAAAAACGACCCGGCTTTCAACTGCTGCGCTTTGTCGGAATAATCCGCGCCAATGCGGAAAATCGACGGATATGAAATCGCGCCTTTTGAGGCCAGATCATCCGACACCCGGCGCATCGTTGACCCGGAGGGCACGCGCAAACACACCGCCTGCTCCAACGGACCCGCCGCTGTATATTCCCGCTTGCCCCATGCAATCACACCCGCAAACGCGATTAGCACCACAATCAAAAGTGTCAGCGCATTCGAGGCGATAGACCTCCACATCAATCTGTCACCTTCTTCAACACCAGCGAGGCATTGGTGCCGCCAAAGCCAAAGGAGTTGGACAGCGCCACATTGATCTCACGCTCGCGTTTCGCGTTCGGCGCCAAATCCAACACCGGCTCCACCGCCGGGTTTTCAAGGTTGATCGTTGGCGGTGCCACCTGATCACGGATCGCCAGGACACAGAAAATCGCCTCAACAGCCCCCGCAGCCCCCAAAAGGTGGCCGATGGAGGATTTTGTCGAGGACATGGTGGTTTTCGCCGCCGCATCCCCCAAAAGCCGCTCCACAGCCGCCAATTCAATCGTATCCGCCATGGTCGATGTGCCGTGGGCGTTGATGTAATCCACGTCTTTGGGTTCAAGCCCGGCGCGGTTCAGCGCCGCTTGCATCGCCCGGAACCCGCCGTCCCCATCGGAGGCCGGTGCAGTGATGTGATAGGCATCGCCCGACAGGCCATAGCCGACGATCTCCGCATAAATCTTCGCGCCGCGCGCTTTGGCGTGCTCATATTCTTCCAACACCACAATGCCCGCGCCCTCGCCCATGACAAAGCCGTCACGGTCATCGTCATAGGGCCGCGACGCCTTTGCCGGATCATCGGAGCGTTTGGTCGAAAGCGCCTTACAGGCGTTAAAGCCCGCGATGCCCAATTCGCAAATTGCTGCTTCCGCACCGCCCGCAACCATCACCTCCGCGTCGCCCCACTGAATGAGACGCGCCGCATCGCCAATCGCATGTGCGCCCGTCGAACAGGCGGTCACGACCGAATGGTTCGGGCCTTTAAACCCGTAGCGGATCGACACTTGGCCCGAGATCAGGTTGATCAAAGAGCCCGGAATAAAGAACGGCGAAATCCGCCGCGGGCCTTTTTCTTTCAGCAAAACCGCCGCATCTGCAATCGACGACAGACCGCCAATGCCCGAGCCAATCAACACACCGGTGCGCAGACGATCTTCCTCGTCTTCCGGCTTCCATCCTGCATCGGTCAGCGCCTGTTCAGCCGCCGCAATGCCAAAAAGGATGAAATCGTCGACCTTTTTGCGCTCTTTGTTCGACATCCAATCTTCGGGGTTGAACGTCCCGTTGGTGCCATCGCCGATTTTCACCTCACAGGCGTAATCGGTGGCCAAATGGCTCGCGTCAAACCGCTGAATCGTGCCCCCGGCCGATTCCCCCGCCAACAGGCGCGTCCATGTTTCCTCAACACCGCACGCCAGCGGCGAAACCATCCCAAGTCCTGTGACAACTACTCGGCGCATTCTGGCCCCCTCATTTTGATCAGCCCTTCAATACACGGCCTTTTCCGCTGATGGAAGTCCGAGACAGTGCTCGGGCGCATTTCCGCAGCCGGAAAATCGCCCCATACCCCTTTGACCTGTGCTGCGCTCCTGTTGCGTAAACCAGATTTTGACGCTTTTTCAGTTATCACAGACCAAAACGCGTGGCCCTTCCCATGACCTTTGATCTGAGACGCACTTTTTGGATTTTCCGCTCTGGCCTCGCCCGGATCGCAGTCTTTGGCCTTGCCTCGCTGTTTTTTGCCGCCACATCCGCCTTTTCCGCACCATCCTGCCGGCTGGAAAGTTGGTTGAATACGCTCAATGACAGCGCCAACACCTATATCAAATCCCTCGGGACCGCCGACGAACTCCAAGCTGCCCGCATCTTCCGAACTGAAATGGACCGTTACGAGCGCGACAAATTGCTCAAACAAATCAACGCGGCGGACTTAGGCGCCAACGAACAAGCTCTTTTTGATTTCATCACCTCACGCCACCACTTGCTGGATCTACAGCGTGACAATTGGGGCGAAATGGCCAAGCGCTACGGCACGGACCCGCGCTTTTCGTCACAATCTCAAAGCTTGTCACATTTCCTCTCCGCAACCGAATGCGACCCCGATGCTCCGGATTTTCTCGAAGCCGATGGCAAGCAAAAATCAACATTCCTGCGTCGTGTTCGCGAGGGCATCAAAGAAATCGTCGATGTCGTGGCCTCTGAAGACCATGCCTCCTCCGCCCCTACAGCCCTGACCTTCGACCCCGAAAATTTCGATGAATTCCGCCCTGCGGTTGCCCCGCCCTCCGTCGCCGCGCCTGTGACCCTAAGCCCCTCGGGAAACGCCGCTTTTGCCCTTGGGATTTTCACTTTCATCTCCGCCATCACCTCTTGGGCGTGGATGCGCTATGGCATCGTGCAACGCCGCGCCACCCGCTATCCCTGCACCCTGCCTGTGGTGATTTTCGATGGAATCCTGCCGGTTTTCGGTGAGGTGCTCGATCTGAGCCAAATCGGCGCGAAACTCGAAACCACGCTGGAACTGCGCGACCGCCAGAAAATCAAACTCACCATCGGCCCTGTTGTGTGCAAAGCCCGCGTGATGTGGCGCAGCAATTATTTTATCGGTGTGAAATTTGACAAACTGCTCACCGAGGCTGAGATGAAATACCTTTTGGAGGAGTTTGCCCAAAAAATCAGTTCTGAGCGCGCCAAGACGCAGGCCCTTGGCCAGAATTTTATCCCGCCCGCCTATGACGCGGCAGCGTTGAAACAGGCGCTCCTGTCCTCGGATTGGGGCGAGGACGCACTGGATGACACCCCCTCACCAGATCCTGATCTGGCCGCCTGATCCATCGCTCTCCCCTCAAAGAGGCTCATGCAAAATAAAAACGGCGCTGTAAAACAGCGCCGTTTTAAAACTTTACGATCCTGATTTAGGATCAAAGCCGACTTAAGAGGCTTCCGTGATGAACTTCACTGCGTCGCCAAAAGTCTGGATGGTCTCGGCTGCATCGTCCGGAATCTCAATGCCAAACTCTTCTTCAAAAGCCATAACCAGCTCAACTGTGTCGAGGCTGTCAGCGCCAAGATCGTCGATGAAGGACGCCGTTTCCGTCACTTTGTCCTCTTCAACGTCGAGATGCTCGACAACGATCTTTTTCACGCGATCTGCGATGTCGCTCATGTTCTTTCCTCATAGTTTGGGGCGAAGTGCCCACATTAGCTTTGGCCCTTGGGCCGCTCTTCTTACATGTCCATTGCGAAACGATACTCAAGTCTTCGCTACGGCATACACCATGTCGCTTTCGCTCCCAAGGCCCAATCTTCGCTGCTCATAGCACAATCCTCCCCCGTGGCAAATGGTTTGTGACCCCACGTTGGACCCAACATGCCAAAAGGCTTTTTTACGCTCAAAGCATCGCCATCCCGCCGTTGACATGCAACGTGGTCCCGGTGGTGTACCCGGATTCTTGCGACGCCAAATACACCACGGCCGCCGCAATCTCTTCCGGCGTGCCCATCCGTGCCGCCGGAATTTGTGCGTTGATCTTGCCTTTTTGATCGTCGCTCAATTTGTCCGTCATCGCCGTGGCAATAAATCCGGGCGCCACACAGTTCACCGTGATCCCGCGCGATGCGACCTCATAGGCCAGCGACTTCGACATGCCGACCATGCCCGCTTTCGAGGCCGCATAATTGGCCTGACCGGGGTTGCCCGTCGCGCCTACGATCGAAGAAATATTCACAATCCGGCCCCAACGCGCCTTCATCATGCCACGCATCACGCCTTTGCACAGCTTCATCGTCGACGTCAGGTTCACGTTCAACACGCTGTCCCATTCGTCATCCGACATCCGCATGAACAGGTTGTCACGGGTGATGCCGGCGTTGTTGACCAAAATATCAACCGAGCCCATCGCCTCAGCCGCCTGTTTCGGCAGCGCCTCAACCGCC
Organism: Roseobacter sp. TSBP12; assembly: GCF_009129705.1. NCBI lineage: Bacteria > Pseudomonadati > Pseudomonadota > Alphaproteobacteria > Rhodobacterales > Roseobacteraceae > Roseobacter > Roseobacter sp. TSBP12. Next base: position 242,750 of record NZ_PYIB01000004.1, on the reverse strand, counting down.
TCTTTGTCGGACAGGTTGCAGGGCAACACATGGCGCGCGCGCCCAATTCTGCGGCCAGTGCCTCCAGCGGCTCAACCCGTGTGCCAGACAGCGCAACTGTGGCCCCCGCCTCATAAAGCGCCTTGGCAATCGCGCCGCCAATGCCACCCGATGCCCCCGTGACCAGCGCATTTTTTCCTGTCAGATCAAACATGTGACTCTCTCCCGAAGCGTCCTGCTTCTTTTGTCTTTCAATATTCCGGGCAATATCCCGTGGTGAGCCGATCCTTGCAAAAGGTCCGGCGAGGGGCCGCGCCCCTCCCCTTTAACTTTTCAGTTTCGCGATGTCTTCGGGCGTGCCGATGGCTGTGCAGACGATGCTCTTGTCAATCCGCCGCACCATGCCGGACAGCGCCTTGCCCGCGCCGATTTCCCACATCTCGGTGACGCCCTGCGCCGCCATATAGCCCACGCTCTCACGCCAGCGCACGGACCCCGTCACCTGTTCAACCAAAAGCGATCGGATCGTCGCCGGGTCCGTCACGGCAGCGGCACGCACATTGGCCACCAGCGGCACGACAGGCACATGAATATCAACATTATCAAGGGCCTCGGCCATCACATTCGCCGCAGGCCTCATCAAAGCACAATGGAACGGTGCGGACACTGGCAGCAAAACGGCCCGTTTCGCGCCCTTGCCCTTGGCGATCTCGACCGCGCGTTCCACCGCCTCTTTGTGGCCAGAAACCACAACTTGACCCGGATCATTGTCATTGGCCGCCTGACAGACCTGTCCTTGGGCGGCCTCTTCGGCGATCTCTTTGACCGCCTCAAAATCCAGCCCCAAAAGCGCCGCCATGGCGCCCACTCCGACGGGCACAGCCTTTTGCATCGCTTCTCCGCGAATGCGCAAAAGCCGTGCGGTATCGCCAATGCTCAAAGATCCAGCCGCGGCCAATGCGGAATATTCGCCCAGAGAATGCCCGGCGACAAAGGCGGCATCCGTTACCGCATAGCCTTCGGCCTCAAGCGCACGTAGCGCCGCCAAAGAGGTCGCCATCAGCGCCGGTTGGGCGTTTTGCGTCAGGGTCAACGCCTCGATCTCACCATCCCAAATCAGCACTGAGAGCTTTTCGCCAAGCGCCTCATCCACCTCATCAAAAATCGCTTTTGCTGCGGGATAAGCCTCGGCCAAAGCCTTGCCCATCCCAATCGTCTGAGCCCCTTGCCCCGGAAACACGAATGCGCGCGTCATCTTCGCCCCCTCCATATGCCGCTCTGAAGGCGGCCATGTTTTCATTTGGATTTAAGTTGGGCATTGGTCTACCCGCCCAACAGGCGCGCGGCAAGCCCGAGCAGGCGCATTTCGAACCGGCACCGGCCCGCGATCGTAAGACTAGATTGGATACGGATCAAATGCAGGTCAAATGTTCAGGCACACCATGACTCGACCGCCGCGGTTCAACTCGGATTTCTGATATATTTTGGCCCCTCCAGGGTATGCACCATGCCATCATGGATCGGGCACGGGATGCGTCCCGCCTCAATCGCGTCGATATGGTCTTCAAGCGCGCCAGAAAAATCGAAATTCGCCCCCGCAGCCATGCCCAAAAAGCCAGCCAACACAACGGCAAAGACCGCAGCAAAGAAAACGCCCTGCCCCCAGGCCCAATAGGGTACGGCAGATACGGCATCGGGTTTTCCGGCCACGCGGTTCAGTTTCATCCGTGTAAAATACATGGTCATCACCTTTATCTCTGCCCGCAGAGTAACGCCTGACGTAGGGGCAATATCCAGCAAAAGATCAGGCATTGGTTAATGACCCTAAAATCAACTTTAGTGTTTAAAATTAATATATTAATATGAACAATCCCCCCAAACACAGTGCCTTAACGACGGATTATTTACCGTTTTTATCATCGCATATTTTCATAAAATTTTAAAAGACATGGCATCAACGCGGCCCCGTCACATCGTGACGACCGGATGTGGCCATCGCCATCTTCTCAAGCCATCTTCTCAAGACTTCCACATCACGCTTCACTGCCCCTTAAGTAATGGTTAAGAAAGGCATGCATCCCCCATGGGTTCGGCGCCGCTCTGCGTAATTTGGACCTTGAACCAAACCCCAAGATGCGTATAAGGGCACATCCTTTTCACACGACATGTGAACCGCGCAGCCTCTCGTGGACGGGCCGTGAAAAGGCCAAAATGCCCGCCCTATGAAATGCGCTTGATTTATGAACTGGAGTCTCCATGCCGCTATACGAGCATGTCTTCATTGCGCGTCAGGATCTGTCCAACGCGCAGGCCGAAGGTCTCATCGAACATTTTGGCACCGTCCTCGCCGACAACGGCGGTAAACTCGTCGAGCACGAGTACTGGGGCGTCAAAACGATGGCTTACAAGATCAACAAAAACCGCAAGGGCCACTACGCCTTCCTGCGCACCGACGCCCCGTCGGAAGCCGTGCAGGAAATGGAACGCCTGATGCGTCTGCATGATGATGTGATGCGTATTCTCACCATCAAAGTCGACGAGCACAAAGAAGGCCCGTCCGTCCAAATGCAGAAACGTGACGAGCGCGAAGAGCGCCGCCCGCGTCGCCCTTGATCTTAGGAAAGGACCTAACCTATGGCCGCTAAACCATTTTTCCGCCGTCGCAAAGTCTGCCCGTTCTCCGGCGACAACGCGCCCGCGATTGACTACAAAGACACCCGCCTTCTTCAGCGCTACATCTCTGAGCGTGGCAAGATCGTGCCAAGTCGTATCACCGCAGTCTCTGCGAAGAAACAGCGTGAGCTGGCTCGCGCCATCAAACGCGCCCGTTTCCTCGCCCTGCTGCCCTACGCCGTGAAGTAAGGAGAAAGCACATGCAAGTTATCCTTCTCGAACGCGTGGCCAAACTCGGTCAAATGGGCGATGTCGTTTCCGTCAAAGACGGTTACGCGCGCAACTTCCTTTTGCCGCAAGAGAAAGCGCTCCGCGCCTCCGACGCCAACATCAAGGCGTTTGAAGCTCAGAAAGTGCAACTCGAAGCCCGCAACCTGGAAACCAAAAAAGAAGCCGAAGCCGCGGCCGCCAAACTCGACGGTCAGATCTTTGTTGTGATTCGGTCCGCTTCCGATTCTGGTTCGCTCTATGGTTCTGTCACCCCGCGTGACGCTGCAGACGCTGCCGAAGCCGCTGGTTTCACCGTCGATCGCAAACAGATCGCTCTCAAAGCTCCGATCAAGGACCTTGGCCTGCACGAGTTGCACGTCCTGCTCCACCCGGAAGTTGACGCCACCATCGTTCTCAACGTGGCGCGCTCTGTCGAAGAAGCAACGCTTCAGGCCGAAGGCAAATCCATTCAGGAACTCGCCGCTGAAGCCGAAGCTCAGGCTGAATTCGAAATCTCCGAACTCTTCGACGACATGGGTTCGGCTGCGAATGACGACGACGATTACGATTCTGCTCCGGCATCCGACGAAGCCTAATCTTCTCGTCTCTCTGATCAGAAAGCCCCGCCAAATTGGCGGGGCTTTTTTGTGGCGATTGGCAACGCCAGTCCCGCCTCTATCTTGGTCCCATAGCTTCACGCCTCAGCGTATCCTTGCCGATGCCCCTGCCCTCGACGCTTCGGGTCTTGGCGAAACACAGCGCCCGTGGTTTTGTCCCCAAGAGCTTTCGGAGATCTTACATGCCTCACCCGACCCGCCGCGCCTTTATGCTGTCCACTCTCGCCTTCTCGACCCTTGCGCTCACCGCCTGCGGCCAGCGAGAACCAGAGGTCAGCCGCAGCGGCTATAACCCGCCGCTTTTCCCCAACGAAACGCCGGAACTGCGACAGCTCATCAACAAATGGGCTGACACCTACCAAATCCCGCGTGAATTGGTCCATCGTCAGGCCATCCGCGAGTCCACCCATCGCCCAGAGGCGCGCAACGGGCCCTATTACGGCCTGCTGCAAATCTTGCCGCAAACGGCGCGCACCATGGGTCACTCAGGCCCTGCAAGCGAGCTTTTGGACCCGAATGTAAACCTGAAATACGCCGGAAAATACCTGCGCGGGGCCTATATCGTGGCCGATGGCGATGTTGACACCGCGATGAAATGGTATGCGAAAGGCTATTACTACGAGGCCAAGAAAAAGGGCCTGCTTTATGAAACGGGCCTCAGAAGTTAGTCTGCAACGCAGCGAAATGGCAGAAACGACCCCGTCGCTCCCTCAGCCACAGCCATAAGCGACAGCATATCTGCAAGCTCTCGCTCTTCCGCCGTTCGGGGGCACACCGCCCCTCGAATGGCACAGCCCGCCTCAAGAAATACACGGTTGGCTGCGATGAACTCCGGGCTTAGCCCGTCAATCGTCTCACCATCTGTCGCCATATCCCAAGCCCGTTCAAACCGGACGCATTTCTCAGCCGTCCATTCCGGCGAAATCGCCTGTGCCGTCCCTGGCATCATCAGCATGCATAAAAGCCAAAAGCGCATTCTCTGACATCCTTCGCCCTGTGTCCTGTCAGGCCTTATCCAACAAAAAACCGCCCGTCAAACGGGCGGTCTTCTCATGCGCGGGTCTTAGCCTCAATCCTCGGTGGACATGATCTTCCAGATCACAGCCCCGATCACGGCCCCCACAAGGGGCGCGACCCAGAACAGCCAAAGCTGGCCCAAAGCATCGGTCTGGGCAAAAAGCGCAACTGCGGTCGAGCGCGCCGGGTTCACCGATGTGTTGGTCACCGGGATCGAGATCAGGTGGATCAACGTCAGGCCAAGCCCGATGGCAATCGGCGCAAACCCTGCCGGAGCACGCGCCGAGGTTGCCCCCAAAATGATGATCAAAAACACCGCCGTCAGCAGGGTTTCAATGATCAAAGCCGCCGTCATGCCATAGCCGTTTGGCGACAAGACCCCATAGCCGTTGGAGGCAAAGCCGCCCACGCCCTCAAACCCGGACTGGCCGGAGGCAATGGCATAGAGGGCGGCGGCAGCAAGGATGCCCCCCATCAGTTGCGCGCCCCAATAGGCCGGCAATTCGCCCGCCGGGTGACGCCCTGCCACCACCAGACCCAGCGTGACGGCCGGGTTAAAATGGCCGCCGGAAATCGACCCGACCGCATAGGCCATGGTCAAAACCGTCAATCCGAAGGCCAGTGCCACGCCCAGCCAACCGATCCCAACGTCCGGCGCCCCGGCAGCATAAATCGCGCTGCCACAGCCGCCAAAGACCAACCAAAACGTGCCGACACCTTCGGCCATAAGTTTCTTCAACATCGTCTTTCTCCAAATGTGATGCTCACGCATATGTGAGGATCACAGGATCGCGCATGGGGAAAATTTCCAATGTTGCAGCCATTCCCTTAGGGCACCCTAAAGCGCATCCATGCCGCGGAAAGAGGCGCGCATAAAAAAGCCGCCCCATTTCTGGAGCGGCTTGATCTGTCCCTCGTTCATTCAAACGAGTGGCCTGTCTTACTCTTCGTCGAGAGCTTCAACAGCCTTTTCGAGCTCTTCTTTCGAGATCTCTTTTTCGGTCACGTCAGCTTGCTCAGCGATCCAATCCACCACTTTGTCCTCGAACAAAGGCGCTTGGATTTGCTGACGCATCTGCGGGTTTTGCTGAACGAATTCAAAGAACTGGCGTTCCTGTCCCGGATATTGACGGGCCTGCGTCATCACCGCTTGGGTGAATTCCGCATCAGAGACTTGCAGCTCTTGTTTCTGACCGATGTCAGCCAGCAAAAGACCCAAACGCACGCGGCGCACGGCCAATGTGTTGTGCTCTTCGGTCACCTCGACTTCCGGGTGATCGTGGCCATGCACGTCCGGGTTTTCTTCGTGCCACAGTTGATGCGCGATCTGTTTGGCTTCGGCCTCAACCAAGGACGGCGGCAAGTCAAAGGACACGAGGCTGTCGAGCTGGTCCAAAAGACCGCGTTTCATCACAGCGCGCGCCGCACCGGCATATTCGGCTTCAAGACGCTCAGCGATTTGACCTTTGAGGGTCGCCAGATCTTCCACACCAAATTTTTTCGCCAGCTCATCATCAATCTCAGCATCCGCAGGTGCTTTGACCTCTTTGATTTTGCATTCAAACACAGCGGCTTTGCCAGCCAGGTTCTCGGCGCCATATTCCTCGGGGAAATTGACTTCGACGTTCTTTTCCTCGCCGGCTTTGGTGCCGACAAGCTGCTCTTCAAAACCTGGAATAAACGACCCGGAGCCCAGCGTGAGCGGGTAATCTTCGGCTGCGCCGCCTTCAAAAGGCTCGCCGTCGACTTTACCCAAGAAGTCGATCACTACCTGATCGCCATCTTCGGCCGCGCCGTCTTTGGCGGCAAAGTTCTGCGCGGTTTTGGCAAGGTTGGCCAAAGCATCGTCAACTTCTTTATCGGAGGCTTTCACCACCAGTTTCTCAAGTTTCACACCGGACAGGTCGGTCTCGGCGATCTCAGGCAGAGCTTCGTAGGTCATGGTGACAACAACGTCGTCGCCCTCTTTCCACTCTTCGCCCGCATCCATTTTGACATCGGGCTGAAGCGCCGGACGGTCGCCGGAGGCTTCAAAATGCTCGTTCATCGCGCCATCAACAGCGTCTTGCATGGCTTCGCCCAGCACACGCGGGCCGAACTGCTTTTTCAAAAGCGCCATCGGGACTTTGCCCTTACGGAAGCCCTTCATTTCGATCTCAGGCTGAGATTCTTTAAGCTTTGCATTGACTTTGGCGTCAAGCTCAGCGGCAGTGATCGTGATCTGATAGCCGCGCTTCAGACCTTCATTCAGGGTCTCGGTGACCTGCATCTTGGGCGTCCTTCTTACGTCTCTCTCAGGCCGCAACAAGGCGACCACTAAATCAGACGCCCTTCTAGGGGGTCAATGCCAATCGTGCAAGGCGATTCCAACCATCCGGTACAACCAGCCTTCGCTGCCCAAGGCGCCAAGCCGGTTCCGCTCCTGTGATGTGGAACAAAGGTCACAGTGAGGATCAAGATGATCCTTGGCATGCACTCAGGCACAAGTTTTCATCGACCCCCGGCCTGTCATCGGTTAACCCTCTGACATTGGATGCTTTCACCCTCCGGGACATCGACCATCCCGGACCACAAGTTCGACCCCGAAAGGTCGACCAGACCACTATAAAACCCGTATCCTCTGGGGGACTTTATGAATATTTCGACGTTTACCGGCCTGTCTTTGATTGTTTTTAGCCTTGCTGCCTGCGGCACCGCCGGAGGAGACGCGGACTCCAACAGTTCCGGGACGTCGCAAAGTGATTATGAAACCTACAACGCCGCCCATGACGCCATCGTGGACAACGATTTGGTCGCCACCGCCAGTGCTTTGGGCACTGCCGCCGCAAATGCGCGCAGTGACACGGTCGAAATGAGCGGCATTTATGGCATCCAATCCGATGACCTGCTCGGCACCGACGCGATCCTTGGTGAAATGTCGATGACCGCGAATTTCGGCAATGACACGGTGTCTGGTTCCATGACCAACAACTTCATTGCCTTTGATGATGCAAGCGGCGCGCATTCCGAGGCTCCGCCGAACCCCTCAGCGGCTCAATGACCTATGTGGGCACCGTGAGTGGGGACGGTATCGCAAGCCATTTTGATGGAATTTTGACCCGCACTGATGGCACCCAATATGATCTCTACGTCGATATGACGGGCACGTTCTATACGGTCACGGATGGGGCGCTCACCGAATTGGGCGCCATTGGCAATTTTGGTGGCAACATCACCGTGGTCGGGGACGCCACGGGCACAATCTATGACCTCACCGATGGGTACGACTTTGTTTCCCCAAACGGAAACGAAACCGGCTTTGTCGTTTGTGAAAGCCTGTGCAGCGGCGAATAAGCGCGATGCGCCTGATGCCATATCACGCAAGGCTTGCGCGCAGACCGAGACTGTTTGCCGCTTGCGTGATGGCGTTTGCCCTTCCCCTTTTGCCTCTCCCCGCGCACGCACTTGAACCGCAAGAGGTGATCGCAAACCTCGCCCGCGCGCAAGCCGATGCACGGACGGGCAAAAAAGAGAACGCCTACGACCGCCTGCGTTGGTTGTTGTTCACCGACACGGATCATCCGTCCCATAGCCTGACCTATCAAAAAGCCTTGGCCAAACTACGGGACGGCAAGCCCCTCACCTTTGGCACCTCGGCCGCCCTTGCCCCCTCAACCAACCTCAAACGCGCCAGCTCGAAGAGTTATTTTTACACTGACGGTGACACCTATTATCTCGGTGACAGTGGCAAAGATCACAGTGGCCTTGGCCTCAACCTCACCCTCTCCACCAGCGCCGCCCGCGCCTATCAGCCGGGGCGGGAAGTCTCGATTGGTGTGGATCTTGGCGGCAACCTCTACAGTGACCGCGACCTGTCTTCGGCCTTTCTACGCCTGAGGGTGGGCCACGAGTGGTACGACACCGGGGCCACTTACGCGCTCAGCCTGTTCCACGACATGGCGCAATATTCTGAACATGATGGAGACCCGTCGCTCGATTGGACCGCCTTCGGTCTCTCCCTGTCTGCGGCGCGAAAACTCGCCTCCGGTGACACACTGCGTGGCTCTTTCACCGCCAGTGACCGCAGTTCAGATGAGGCTTATTACGCCTATCGCGATGGCCTCACCACCGCGCTGTCCGTCGGCTACACGCACCCTCTGTCCCGCAAATCCCAGATCACTGTTCAAGGCACTCTGGAACAGGCCGATCTCACCCGTGAAAGCCTGTCCTATCGGTCGATCAAATTGGGCGCACGCTATGGCCGCACCACCGCCTCTGGCCTGTCTTGGGAATTGGGTGCTGCCGCCACGTTGCGGTCCTATGATGACACGTTCACCGCGCTGTCCTATGCCCGTGAGGATCAAGTCAATGAGGTGAGTTTGGGCCTGTCTCATGCCAAGCTCAAACTCGGCGACACCTCCCCCATGCTCTCTTGTACCCTACGCGATCACGGCTCAAACGTGGCGCTTTATGATTATAACGCGGTCGATTGTGCCCTCTCGTTTAGGCGCGATTTCTAGGCCTGGAACAAAGCCCCGGCGACGCCGCATTGCAGCGCAAATATCGACCATATTTCCTCCAAAAATCGGCATATCCTCCCATATTTCACCCAGCACCCTTTCATTTCGGCACGATATCTCCCCAAAATCGGGTGAAACTCTCGGCAACCACATCGCAATCCAACAGGAGATATTTATGCGCATCGGGTGCCCGAAAGAGATTAAACCCCAAGAATTCCGTGTCGGCCTCACCCCCGACGCTACGGCCGAAGCCGTAGCACATGGCCATACCGTCTTGATCGAAACCGGCGCGGGGGTTGGCGCGGGGTTCACCGATGACGATTATATCGCAGCCGGAGCAGAGATTGCCCCCGACGCCACCTCTGTCTTTGAGCGCGCCGACATGATCGTCAAAGTCAAAGAGCCGCAGCCGGTCGAATGTGCTCTGCTGCGCGCCGGTCAAATCCTCTTCACCTATCTGCACCTCGCCCCCGACCCCGTCCAAACCAAGGCGCTTTTGGCCTCTGGCGCGACCTGCATCGCCTATGAAACCGTGACCGACGCCCGCGGCGGCTTGCCGCTTTTGGCACCGATGTCCGAAGTGGCGGGTCGTTTGGCGCCGCAAGTTGGCGCATGGACCCTGCAAAAGGCCAATGGCGGGCGCGGCGTTTTGATGGGCGGTGTGCCGGGCGTGGCGCCTGCGCGTGTGCTGGTCATCGGCGGCGGGGTTGTTGGCACCCACGCGGCGCGGATTGCGGCGGGCATGGGCGCGGATGTCACCGTGTTGGATCGCTCCCTGCCCCGGTTGCGGCAACTGGACGATCAATTCGGCGGCATGTTCAAAACCGGCTACGCCTCCAAAGCCGCAACCATGGAATTGGCCCGCGCGGCCGATATGATCGTCGGCGCGGTCCTCATCCCCGGTGCTGCCGCCCCCAAACTGATCTCCCGCGATGAGTTGAAAGAGCTCAAACCCGGTGCGGTTCTGGTCGATGTGGCGATTGACCAAGGTGGCTGTTTTGAAACCTCGCGTGCCACCACCCACCAAGACCCGATCTATGAGGTCGATGGGGTGATGCATTACTGCGTCGCCAATATGCCCGGCGCGGTCGCGCGCAGCTCGACGCTGGCGCTTGGCAATGCCACGATGCCCTTTGTGTTGGCCTTGGCCGACAAGGGCTGGAAAGAGGCCTGCCGCACTGATCCCCACCTTTTGAACGGGCTCAATGTCCATGCCGGCCAACTGACCTACGCCGCCGTTGGCACAGCTCTGGGCCTCAGCGCGGTGCCTGCCGAAAGCGTGCTGTAAGCCGTTCAAACCACCAAGGCCCGCCTGTCTTTGGACGGGTGGGCCGATCCCGGCGAACGTAAGGGGCTGCGATGGGCAAATGGGAGGCCATGGACACAGAAATCCTCTGGCGTGATCGTCGTCCGGGTTTGGCTGCGTTGCGTCTTCTGTCCAGATTTTGCCGACCTAACTGTTCATAGGTCTTACCGTCCATCAGTCTCGACGCTCCCTTGTGCCACTCAAGGAAAGCGCATGGGACACGTCGCAAAAGACCGCAAAAGGCAATCTATTCAAACCGGATCATACCTGTTCATTGGCGAGGGCGAACCGAAGCTGGCGAAACAGAAAACCACGCCAACATCATCGCCCTCCAATCAGTACGAGCCCCGCCCCGTTAGGCGCTCCGCCCGCTTGACTGGCCGGACGGCGCTGCACTTAGTTTACCCAAAAGGGTGAATTATGCGAGACAAAGGACCATCGGCGGACTAGGACAGAACGCTCATGGCGCTCGCCGATCCTATTCGGCGGCGCATATTGCACTTTCGCCCCGAACCGCTGTCTGAGGTTCAACAATGGATCACGTCTCAGCAAGCCTTCTGGGCGAACCGGCTTCAAGCCATTGACGATCTTTTGACGGCCGAAGATGCGGCAACCGAAATTCCACTTCCAAGGAGAAAACGCATGTCCAGAAAGATTGAATCGAAGACGGCCCATGAATTCAAGGCGTCGGCCGATCCGGTCAAGCGACAGCACAGTCTCGCCGCGCCAGAATCAGGTGGCATAGGCTGCATTTCAGCGCGCGTTGAACGCCGCGGCGCCTAGCGCCTGCGCGATCAGATAGGTCTTCCCGTTCATCTTCCGTCTCCTTGTCCGGGGTGTCAGGCTTGGGTAAGGTGGGCATCGCCTACCGTCGGGCCAGACAACCCATGTCGGACAACGCCGCCGCAATGGCTTGGTCAAGCGGCGTATGCGGCTCGACACCGAGCAGGTCCACGAGACGGTGATTGTCGAAGTGCATGGGATGTTTCCACACCGGCTCGATCTCAAGGGCTTCCTTTGGAAACCCGCCAAAGGGGGCGGCGAGACGCATCATCCACCAAGGGAAGGCGCGTTCCGGCACATCGCTGCCCACGGTCCGGCGAACCGCATCGCGCATCTGCGTGCCGGTCGCATCCCAATGACCCGCGAACTGCACTGTTTCAAAGGCACGCAATTGTTCGGGGATTGCCATAAGGCCGGCGAAGGTCGCCGCGAGATCGGGCAGATAAGCATAGGCATGGGGAACGCCCAACGCCAGGCTCGTGAATTTGCGCACCGGCTGTCCCGGCTGCACCATCGCCTGCGTGAACCAACTCGCCCGCGTTCCCGGGCCGAAGAAGTCGCCTGCGCGCACGATGAGCGAAGGGACCTCCGGGGCCGCGTCCGCCAGTTTCCGCTCTAGCGCGACACGGATTTTGCCCTTCGTGGTGCGCGCATTCTGCGGGCTGTTCTCATCAATCACGGTGGTGCGTGCCGGGTCGTAATTATAGACCGTGCCGGGCAGCACGATGCGGGCGCCGCCAGTCGCCCGGGCGGCTGAAAGCGTGTTGTCGATCATCGGCAGCACCAGCGACGACCAGTTGCGATAGCCCGGCGGATTGACGGCATGGACGATAGCCGCAACACCCTCTCCCAGCGTGGCCGCGCGAATGACGGAGGCCACGTCCATCGCATCACCAGCGATGAACTGCGGTGTCGGGCAAATATGCCGCCAGCCGAATGTGGCCGCTTCGGTGTTCCGACACAAGGCGCGGACCTGCCATCCCTCGCAGATGAGCCTGGCGGCGATAGCCCCGCCAACGCCGCCAGTGGCGCCAAGAACGAGAGCGGTCCGATCGGTCGCCCCGCGGCCTGCATTTGTAGAAACAGTCTGAACCATAAGTGATCTCCTTTGGATGAGGAGAGCTTCGGTTAAATTTGATTGTAAGAAAATTGCCAATTCTTTGCTAACTGCTTATAAGAAATTTATGAGCAAGACCGTAGATTGGAACGATCAGTGTGCCTTTCTGGCCGTGATGGAAACCGGTAGCCTGTCGGCTGCTGCACGTCGCTTGGGGCTGTCCCAACCGACAATGCGCGCGCGCATCGAGGGGCTTGAGGCTCTGCTTGGCACGGCACTGTTCACCCGGTCGGTGCATGGGCTGATACCCACGCCAACCGCCAAGGCAATGGCCGCGCCCGCCCGCGCAATGGCACATGCCTCGGAGGCCATGCTGCGCGCAGCTTCGGCGGATTCGACAATGGCGGCAGGCCGGGTTCGGCTCAGTGTCTCCGAATTCGTGGGGATCGAGGTTCTGCCGCCCATGCTCCGCAGTCTGCGCAACAAGTATCCACAACTCACCGTCGAATTCGAACTGAGTAATGCCAGCGCGGACCTGCTCGACCAGCAGGTCGATGTCGCGGTGCGGATGCATCCCCCGGAGCAATCCGCCCTTGTGACGAAAAAGGTGCCTTCGATCCCTCTCGGCTTCTTCGCGCATCGTGATTATCTGGAGACCTATGGCCGTCCCGGCTCAAAGGCCGAGATCGGCAACCATCTGTTCATCGGACCGGATCGCAATCGCGGGGACTTGGCCGTTGCCGCGCTGATTGATGACCCGGCCCGCATTCGCTGGATTGCGCGGACGGACAGCCATCCAGCACAGCTCGCACTCGCTCGCGCCGGCCTTGGCATTGCCGTCACGCAGATTCCCACGGCGGCGCGTTACCCTGAACTGGAACGCCTGTTGCCGGACATAGATCTTCCACAACTCCCGACATGGATCGTGGCGCACGAGAATCTGCGTCATCTACCGCGCGTCGCAGCACTCTTCGATCATCTGGTCGAGGCGTTTGAGGCCTATGGCAACCGCCCGCACATTCAGCAGTGACCTCCAATGCAGAGCGGCGAAAACTTCACCATTTTCCCGATGTCGCCGATATTATCCACGGTTTCGCCGCCTGATTCAGCGTAAAGCCCGATCTTAGGAACTTATAACAGCATCATGATGCTCATTTTGTTGAGATCTCGCCCGATATTCGGTCACGCTTGATCTCGCGACGGTCGCGAGGCGGATGACGAAACGCACGCGCGTCGTGAGGGTCGGAGCACCAGACATGAGCTACGCCACGCCTTACGCGCGCCAAACCCCGCCTTGCCATACCCGAAAAACTTGACCGTTTTATAGACCCTGAATTTCATCCCAAGGTTTGCTTCCTTAGCGAGGCTAGGATGAACAGCAGAGTTGAATTTATTGCAAAGTGGGGAACGACCGGGAAAACGCGAACATAAATCCACATAAACCCCTTTAAAAACAAGATGTTAACATAAATAAGTGGCGGAGGAGGTGGGATTCGAACCCACGGTACGCTTTCACGCACGCCGGTTTTCAAGACCGGTGCATTCGACCACTCTGCCACTCCTCCTAGAGCCGTAAAGCGGGTTCGGACAGGATTAGCCTCCCTGTTTTGATTCTAAAACCCATGACATTCACTTCTTTACCTTTCCTCCGCCGATTTTCGCCCAACACCGCACGCGGGGCTTTCCAGTTTGGGGCTCTGAGGTTAGACTGCACACAATCTATGTGCGCCCTGCCGTGTCAGGCCGGAAGAGTACATTGAAACTGAGCAGAACTGATCAGAGCAAATAAGACCCGTGCCGCAACAGGCACGCATAAGGGATCACGGGGCAACAACATGGGCAATATCATGGGCAATTCCATGCGCGCAGGGCACGCAGAGGCCGGGCAAACCGCACAGGCCGACCGCTACATCACATCCAAAGGCAGTTTCTCACGCAAAATGCGTCTGGCTTTGTTGGTCTCCTCCGCCCTTGCCCTTGCGGCCTGTCAAGACGGGCAAAGCTTTTTCGAAAGCTTGAAAGCGCCGGCAAACCGCCCCGCGCCCGCCTCGACGTCGACCAAATTGGTTGAGCGCGACGTCGAAGCGCCCGATGTGTTTCAGGTCACAGACAAGGGCCTTTGGGACGGGCGCCCGTCGCTCGGCGGGGTTTGGGTGGCCCATGCCAAGGTCACAGACCCCGAACGCGTGATCATTCGCAACACCGAAAATGGCAAATTCGTCATCGGCGCGCTGTTCAAACGCGAAGTCACCTCCCCCGGCCCCGGCGTTCAGGTCTCGTCTGATGCGGCCGACGCGCTTGGCATGTTGGCGGGGTCTCCGGCCGAGTTGAACATCACCGCGTTGCGGCGCGAAGAAGTGGCCCCAGAGCCGGAAACCGTGGCGACCATCGCCGAAGCGGAAGCCATCGCGGCGGCCCCCTTGGATGACCCCATCGCCGACGTCGCCGCCACTTTGGACGCGATCGACGCGCCCGTCCCAGCTCCCGTTGCCACCGCAAAACCACCTGCGCCCAAAGCTGCGGCATCGACAATGGACAAACCCTATTTGCAGATCGGAATTTTCTCGGTCGAGGCCAATGCCGAACGCACCGTTCAAATGCTCGCCTCGCAAGGGCTTGTCGCGACCGTCAAACCCGGCGATTCCAACGGCAAATCCTTCTGGCGCGTTGTGGTCGGCCCGGCGTCTTCCGCCTCCGAACGCGACGCTCTTCTCGAAAAAGTGAAAAAAGCGGGCTTCACGGACGCCTATTCTGTGACCCATTAAGGGCCTGTTCCAAGCCCGAACCCTGAGAGGCCGATGGGGGCCGCCGCACCGATGGCCCTTGTTCGTCCCCTCTGGCCATAAGACCAAGGATTGATACCTCTCCATGTTCCGCACGCTACCTCAAACCACGTTTCGCCGCATCTTTCGTCGCTTTACCCAAAGCCTCGTTGTCTGCCTCACCCTGACGGGTGCCGCTACGCCCGCCGCCGCCTTTGAAACGCGGGCGGGGGCGGCCTGGGTCTATGATTTGACCAGCGAAACGCTGTTGATGGACAAAAACTCCCAAACCCCGCTGCCGCCGGCGTCGATGTCAAAACTGATGACGCTTAACATGTTATTTGAGGCCCTGCGTGATGGTCGGGTGACATTGGACACTCAGTTTTCTGTCTCAACCCGGGCCAAAAGCATTGGCGGCTCCACCATGTTTCTCAACGAAACCGATCGTCCCAGTGTCGAAGACCTGATCCAGGGCATCATCGTGCTGTCGGGCAACGACGCCTGTGTCGTGGTGGCAGAGGGGCTTGGCGGTACCGAGGACAATTTCGCCCGCCTGATGAATGACCGCGCCAAGGCGCTTGGCATGAACAATTCGACCTTTGCCAATGCCTCCGGCTGGCCCAACCCAAATCAACGGATGTCAATGCAGGATCTGGGTACGCTGGCGATCCGCTTGATCACCGAATTTCCGGAATATTACGGCTATTTTGGTCAGTTGGAATTCCCCTATGACAACCGCGCGCCGCAAAACCGACACAACCGCAACCCGCTGTTGAAACTTGGCATTGGTGCAGACGGGCTGAAAACCGGCCACACCGAGGAGGCCGGATATGGTCTGGTCGGCTCGGCCACGCAAGGTACACGCCGGGTGGTGTTTGTGCTCTCGGGGCTCGACTCGATGGCGGATCGGGCGCAGGAATCTGAGCGTGTCGTCAACTGGGCCTTTCGCCAATTCGCCGAAAAACCCATTGCCGAAAAGGGCCATGAATTTGCCAAGGCGCAGGTCTGGATGGGTGATGACACCGAGGTCGGTTTGGTCGCGGGCGAAGATATTTCGGTGCTCCTGCCCGGCTCCCAACTTGAGGACGGCAGCGCAAAGGTGGTCTACACTGGCCCATTTGAGGCCCCGATCACCCAAGGCGATGTTTTGGCCGAGCTGGTGATCGCACGCCAGGACCTGCCCGAAGCGCGCATTCCCTTGATCGCAGACCGCTCCATCGCGCGCGGCGGGTTGGTCCCGCGCTTGCGCACCGCCTTCGTGGTGCTTAAGGACAAGTTGGAGGGACAAACGGGATTGGCCGTGTCCGAATAGACGAACCAACACCGACAGGAGCGCCATGTTCATCAGTTTCGAGGGCATCGACGGGTCCGGCAAGTCCACCCAAGCCCGGCTTTTGGCCGAGACTCTGCGCGCGGCGGGCTTTGACGTGATCCACACCCGCGAACCGGGCGGCTCCAAAGGTGCCGAAGAAATCCGCGCGCTGGTGCTCGAAGGCGACCCGGATCGTTGGTCGGCGGAGACCGAAATTTTGCTCTTCACCGCGGCGCGCCGCGATCACATGGAAAAAACCATCCTCCCCGCGCTGAACGCCGGACAGGTGGTGATCTGTGATCGCTTCGCCGATTCCACCCGCGTGTTCCAAGGCGTCACCCGTGGCGATCTTCAGGCCAAGGTCAACCGTTTGCATGACGAGATGATCGGGATCGAACCGGACATGACCCTGTTGTTTGATATGGACCCCGCCCTTGGATTGGCCCGTGCCAAGGGCCGCCAAACCGTCGAAGAGCGGTTTGAAGATTTCGGTCAGGATTTTCAGGAAAAATGCCGCGCCGCGTTTTTGGCACTGGCGCAGACCTACCCACGCTTCACCGTGATTGACGCCGGACGCGACATTGACGTGGTGGCGCGCGAGGTGGCCGATCTGGTCACCACCCGCCTGAGCGCAGGCACGCCACAACAGGCCCAGCCATGAGAGCCCCCGTTGGCGAGATCGAAGAACTGCCCGAGGCCGATTGCGCCCCCGGAGCGCCGCATCCGCGCAAAACCACGACGCTGTTTGGTCAAGCCCATGCCGAGGCCGCTTTCCTTGAGGCTTTCACCTCGCATCGCCTGCATCACGCCTGGCTGATCACCGGCCCGCGCGGCGTCGGCAAGGCCACGCTCGCATGGCGCATTGCCCGGTTTTTGCTGTCTCAACCGGTTGAGGGCCAAGACGGGCATACCGGAGAGGGGGCGGGTCTTTTTGGCGAGGCCCCGCCTGTCCCCACCCATCTCGACATCGGCCATGACAACCCGATCTATCGCCGCTCGGCACAATTGGCTGAACCGCGTCTGTGCCTGATCCGGCGCACCTGGGATGAGAAGAAAAACAAATTCGGCGCCGGGATTTCCGTCGATGAAGTCCGTAAGCTCAATGGGTTTTTCCAAATGTCGGCCGCCGACGGCGGGCGCCGCGTGGTGATTGTCGACAGCGCCGATGAGATGAACGTCTCCGCCGCCAACGCCCTGCTCAAGACCTTGGAAGAGCCGCCGAAACATTCCACGCTTTTGCTGATTTCGCATCAACCGACCCGGCTTTTGCCGACCATCCGCTCGCGTTGTCGCGAATTGCGTCTTGGCCCGCTTGTGCCTGATGATTTGGCCCGCGCTCTTGACGCGGCGGGCTTTGACGGCGCAGAGCAGTCAGACGCATTGGCTGAACTGTCAGCCGGATCAGTTGGGGAGGCGCTGCGCTTGACGAATTTGGACGGATTGGCCGCCTATCGCGATGTGGTGGCGCTGTTTGCCACCCTGCCCCAGTTGGATCGGGGCCGGGCGTTGAAATTGGCCGAGGCCTGTGTCGGTCCGGCCAATGTGGACCGTTACGAATTGACCCTTGGGTTGATGGATCGGTTTTTGACCCGTCTGGCCCGCACCGGAGCCGGACGTCCGCCGATTGTCGAGGCCGCCCCCGGTGAGGCCGATGTGATGCGTCGCTTGGCCCCCGATGGCTTTGCTGCCCGCGATTGGGCGGTGTTGCAACAAGAGCTTTCGGCCCGCGCCGCCCATGCCAAGGCCGTCAACCTTGACCCCGCCGCCTTGATCCTAGATATGGTATTTAAGATCAATGACACGGCCACCCGGATCGCTGGATAAGGCGGTTGCGCAGGGTGCGGCCAGACAGATTTAGAGCAGCCCCATGACCACGCCTCCCCTCATCACTGACAGCCATTGCCACATTGATTTCCCTGACTTTGCCGAGGAATTGCCCGCGGTGATCGCCCGCGCGATGGACGCAGGCGTGCACCGGATGGTGACGATCTGCACCAAGCTGAAAAACGTCGACCAAGTCAAAGCCATCTCCGAGGCCTATGCGCCGGTGTTTTGGGCGGCGGGCACCCATCCGATGTCCGTGGCCGAGGAACCGATGGTGACGGTTGAGGACTTGGTGGCACTGGCGCAGCACCCGAAATTTGTCGCCATTGGCGAAACAGGTTTGGATTATCATTACACCGCCGAGAGCGCCGAGGTGCAAAAGCACAGTCTGCGCCTGCATATCGAGGCGGCGCGCCAGACCCAATTGCCGCTGATCATCCATGCCCGTGGCGCGGATGAGGACATGGCGCAACTGTTGACCGAAGAATACAAGATCGGCGCTTATCCCTGCGTCATGCATTGTTTTTCCTCTTCGCGCGCCTTGGCGGAGGCGGCGCTTGCGTTGAACTGTTACCTGTCGATGTCTGGGATCACGGCGTTTCCGAAATCCGGTGAGCTCCGCGATATTTTCCGCGACGTGCCAAAAGACCGCATTCTGGTCGAAACCGACAGCCCCTATCTGGCCCCGCCGCCGCATCGCGGACGGCGCAATGAACCGGCCTACACCGCCAAAACTGCCGCCATCGCCGCCGAGACCTTTGGCATGGACTACGCCGCGTTTGCCGCCCTCACCGAGGCCAATTTCGAACGACTGTTCACCAAGGCCGTGCTCCCCGAGGGTCCGAAATGAGCGCGCGTTTTACTATTTTAGGCTGTGGCTCCTCGGGCGGTGTGCCGCGCATTGGCGGGATTTGGGGCGATTGCGATCCGAACAACCCTAAAAACCGCCGGATGCGCTGTTCCGCCTTGGTCGAGCGCGATGGCCCCGGCGGCACCACCACCGTGTTGATCGACACTTCACCCGACATGCGCGAACAGTTGTTGATGGCGGGCACAGCGCGGCTCGATGGGGTGATTTACACCCATCCCCATGCCGATCACGTCCATGGTCTCGATGACCTGCGCCAGATCGTGTTCAACATGCGCGAGCGGGTCAAAGTCTGGGCCGACAGTGAGACGGAAAACGATCTGATCTCACGCTTTGGCTATGCCTTTGTGCAGCCCGAGGACTCGAATTATCCGCCGATTTTGGACCTTCATGCCATTCGCGGCCCGGTGACCATCGACGGTCCCGGCGGGCCGATCACCTTTACACCGATCCCGGTCAATCACGGTCAGATCGACGCCCTTGGCTTTCGCATCGGCGATCTGGCCTATATCCCAGATGTGCTCACAATCCATGAGGCCAGTTGGCCCCTGCTCGACGGGCTTGATACCTTTGTGATCGACGCGCTGCGCTATAAACCACATCCGTCCCATGCCCATTTGGCGCTCACATTGGACTGGATCGACCGCCTTGCCCCCCGCCGTTCCGTGTTGACCAATATGCATGTCGACATTGATCACGATACGGTCGACGCCGAGACCGCCGATCATATCACCCCGGCCCATGATGGCATGGTCTTGCCCATCACGGGCGCGATCTGACATGCAAGCACTGATCGACGTCATCTTGCCGGTGTTCATTGTCATTGGCTTTGGCTATGTGGCGGCGTGGCGGCGGTGGGTGGCGGATGCGACCATCGACGGGGTGATGAAATTCGCTCAAAACTTTGCCGTGCCGACGCTGTTGTTCGCCGGCATTGCCCGGATTGATTTGGCGCATAATTTTCACCCACCAATCCTGATCTCCTTTTACGCAGGGGCGTTTTCGGGCGGGATTTTTGGCTTTTTGGGCGCGCGCTACCTGTTCAAACGCGATCTGACCGACAGTGTCGCCATCGGCTTTATCGGGTTGTTTTCCAATTCGCTCCTGCTTGGCATTCCGATCACCGAGCGCGCATATGGGGCCGATGCGCTGAGTTGGAATTTCGCGATCATTTCGATCCATGCGCCGCTGCTCTATGCCATTGGCATCACCGCGATGGAGCTGGCACGCACGGCGGGTCAGGGTCTTTCGGCGATGCGATTGATCCGGCAAATCGGCACTGCGATCCTGCGAAATCCCTTGGTTTTGGGCATTTTGGCCGGATGGATCGTCAATGTTGGCGGCATCCGCTTGCCGCAACCGATCTGGGACGCGGTGTTCATGATGAACAAAGCGGCGATCCCGGCGGCGCTGTTCGGGTTGGGCGGTGTGTTGCTGCGCTATCGGCCCGAAGGCGACATGCGCGTCATCGCTTGGGCGGTGTTCGCCTCACTCGTCCTGCACCCGGCCGTCACCTATGGCTTGGCGCATTTTGGCTTTGGTCTTGCGACCCCGCCTCTGCGGTCCGCCACGATCACCGCCGCCATGGCACCCGGCGTCAATGCCTATCTGTTCGCCAATATGTACGGGGTTGCGAAACGAGTGGCCGCCTCGTCGGTGTTGATCGCCACGGCACTGTCGATCATCACCATCTGGTGTTGGCTGGCGATCTTGCCATAATGGCGCAACGCGCCCCGGTCAGATAGGGATACGCGGGCGGACCGTATATCTGTGTTGTCACAAGCTCGGCCTTGACGGGATCAAAACCGGCACATGGCACACGCAAGATCGCTTCGAGCGCGGGGAAAAGACCGAAAAGTTCGGCCCTTGCCACGCGGTCAAACCCCGACAACGCAAAGCGTCCGGGATAAAGGCTTTCCGACAGGGCCCCATTTGCGACGATCACCGCATGACGCGGCAGCAACAGGTGGTGATAGCACACCTCCCGTTTGCCACGCGCCACGCGCACCCCCGCCTGTGTCGACAACAGATGTTTGGCACGTGCAAAAACCCGGTGCGCGCCCGCATCCGGGCTGAACCGGGGGTCAGGCACATAAATCCCATGTTGCGGCGAAACCAAAAGATCGCCGCGATTGCCAAACGTGCCGTCGCGGATCAGCACCGGCAAAAGTTCGGGATGTTCAGCCAAAATATCACGCCCCAGGCAGCGCTTGCCATGCCACAACACCGGCTGCGGTCCGGCCCCAAGCGTCGCTACCAGATCCCCCGCACGCAAATTTTCGACAGGCACTTCACCCGAAGGGGTCATGATCCGGGTGCCCGAGACATAACAGGGAATGCCGATGGAATAGAGTTCCGGCGCGGTATCGACCTGTGAGGGCGCGACGCCCCAAAGCGTGACGCTTTCGCCATTCGGAAAGGTCAAAACCGCGCCACCGGCCCCATCATCGCCGACCACCACATCCCATGCATTGACCGGATTGCCATTGGTGTCGGTCAAGGCGGAGACATCAAACTGATCATTGGTGAGGCCGTTTAGATCATCATCCCCCATGTCAAAATCAGTAATGGCATCAAAACCTGAGCCGTCCTGAAGGACGAACACATCCTCCTCAGACCCGCCCGAGAGCGTGTCATTCCCGGTGCCACCGTCGATGATGTCATAGCCTTCACCACCATAAATAATATCGACGCCATCGCCGCCATAAAGCTCGTCATGACCCGTTTCACCGGCGATAAAGTCGTCCCCCGTGCCGCCATAAATCTCATCATGACCGCCGCCGCCGTAGAGGGTGTCGTTGCCGCCTCCGCCATAGAGCGTGTCATCGTAAACGTATTCCGAGCCGCCGACGTCATCAATGAGATCATCGCCTTTGCCGCCATACACCGTGTCGCCGTCCGACTGGGTCGCGCCGCCCGTTCCATAGTAAATCGTATCGTTGCCATCGCCGCCATAGACGGTATCGGCGCCGCCGCCGGAGTAGACGGTGTCATTCCCGCCCCCCGCTTCGATCTGATCGGAAAAGCCACCCCCGTCATAGGTCTGGCCTGTTGCGGCATCATAGGGCGACCAGGAAAAATCACTGTAATTGGGGACGGTTCCCAAACTGGTATCGACGTTGTCCACGGCGGAGACCGAATAGGTGACGCCGGGAACGATGGGTGGGTTGGTGAGGATCGCTTGCTCACCGCCGCCAATTTCGACCACATAGACATAGACAATATTGCCCTCGCCATCGGAGAGGGTGATGCGATCTTCGAGGTAAATCCGACCGCTGGCTAAGGTATTGCCAGACGAATCTTTAATGGTCCCCAATTGGTTGCTGTCACTGCCAACCTCATCAAAATTGGCGTCACCGTGAAAGAGCCCCTCATCATCGGTGACGTTGACCTGAAGATAATCAGTGGCCGCGTCCCAAGTGGGCGCAAGTTGGATGACATCGCCCGGAGCAACCGTTGCAGAGCCCGTGGACGAATAAAAATCACTTAGAGCATATCCCCGAAGAGTGTAGGTCGACATCTTCCCCCCAAAAAGGCCGCATTAGGGCCCAGCACAGCGGGATTAACGTTAAAAAACCAGTGCTGATAAAAGGTGAATCCGCGCCGACAACCTTGCTAAAATTTGATTTTATTGCCGCCGAATGGCGTGAGATTATGGGGTGGGACCAAAGGCCTGTGACGGCAAACTCCGCCGCCCCCCCCTGAATAAGCCTCCAAATTTCACATGAATTGCTCAAACCTGCCCCAATCCCGCCTCAAACCAGCGTCAGAGCATTAACCAAGATCCGCAAAGGTGTGCTGAAACGCATGCTTTGTGCGGGCGTTGGATTTTGACCTCGTACCCAGTGGACTCCCATGGCCGTCTATGACCTGAATTTTTATACGATCACCCCGACGAGCTTTATGTCGACCTCGACCGGATCGACATTCACCTATGCTGGCCCCAGCGTGGCCGCAGGCTCGGCGTTGATCAACGACACGGGCACAGGCGTCAATCAAACGGCGCTGACCGACGACAATGCCGGGGAAAGCGGCACAACTGGCACCGTGACCGTAGGGGCGAACACCTCCACCGGATCGAATATTGACGCCGAAGCCGTTTGGACCGTCAAGGACATGACCACGGGCGAAGTGTTTCAAATCGCCTCCCTCGATGTCGAAAATGGGGCGGCGGCAGGCACATATACCCTGTCTGAATCGCCGCTGATTCCGGGACATACCTATCAGGTCGTCGCCTATGACGCCCTGCCCGATGCCACGGATTCAACCCCGGATCAGGTGTTCAGCTATGCCGATTACACCGATGGGATCATCGAAGGCACCGCGGGCGACGACACGATCAACAGCACCACCACCCAAGACCCCCAAGGTGAAATGGTGGATCAGGGCATCGCGGTTGAAAGCACGTTCAGTTGGGAAACCCTCGGCTCAGACGGCAGTTCGATTGCGGGTGGCCTGTCGACCGACATCAACGGTGTGCAAGTTGATGTCAGCTATACCGACCTGGGACCGGGCCAGTCTGCCACCATATCAAATGAAACCCTTTACACCGAAAACAGCGATTTCGACCGGGACAGCTCGGTGCTTTTGCTGGGCGACAACAGTCCTGGCGGCGGCTCTGACACCTCCAGCCTGACCTTCGATTTCTCCTCTGCGACCGGGGCTATGGCCGACGAGGTGCAAAATGTCTCTTTCCGGATCAGTGATCTCGACGTTTACAGTTTCACGGATACGATCACCATCACGGCGGTTGATGCCGACGGCAATCCCGTTGCGGTCACGATCACCTCCGAAGGGGCCGTCTCCGTTTCGGGCGACACGGCCACCGGCACCGCAGATGCCACCGGGATCACCGCCGGAAACGCAAACGGCGCGATCTTGGTCGAAATCTCAGGGCCTGTCTCGTCGTTTACCATCACCTATGGCAATGCCGACACCGGATATCAGGGCGTCAATATTTCTGACGTCACTTTTGATGCGATCTATGCCGATTATGACGATGTGATCGACGCGGGCGCAGGCGATGACACGATTGACGCGGGTCTTGGCGACGACACGGTCTACGCTGGCACCGGCAATGATGTCCTTGATGGCAGTGACGGCCATGACGCGCTCTTTGGCGAAGACGGCAATGACATGCTGATCGGCGGCGCTGGCGACGACACGATGGACGGCGGCACAGGCGATGACACATTCATCGGCGGCGCAGGCAGCGACAGTATGAGTGGTGGCTCCGGTCAGGACACCGTTGATTACTCCGCCTCAAGCGCGGGGGTGAGCGTCAATCTGGCAACCGGCACCTACTCCGGCGGCGATGCGACGGGCGACACTGGCTCCGGCATTGATGGCATCATCGGGTCGGAGTTTGACGACACTTTGACCGGCTTCGACGGCCAAAGCACCGACGGTGCCAACAGCTATACCAACGTCTTTTATGGTGGTGCGGGCAATGATTACCTCGATGGCGCTGGCGGTGACGACGAACTTTATGGCGGCACGGGCAATGACACGATCATTGGCGGCGCAGGGGCCGATCTGATTGATGGCGGCGACGGCGACGATACGATCTACGCCGGTGGCGGCGACACGATCACCGGCGGCGAGGGCAATGACACGATCATCCTCGACCCGTCGCAGTTGGACGGCAATGCGATCAATATCGTCGGCTCTGAAACCGGTGACAGTGGTGCGGGCGATGTGTTGGACCTGTCTCAGTTGGGCTCCAATTTCGTGCACGGCTCAATTGTCTACGACGCGGTCGATCCCGAAAGTGGCTCCCTGACATTGGTCGATGGCACAGTCATCAATTTCTCCAACATCGAAACCGTGATTTGCTTTGGCAAAGGCACCCGCGTGGCCACACCCTATGGCCCGCGTCGGGTCGAAGACCTGAAGCTCGGTGATCTGGTATTGACGCTCGATCATGGCCCGCAACCGCTGCGCTGGATTGGCGCGCGCGAAGTCCCCGCCGTCGGCCGGTTTGCCCCGATCGAGATTGCCAAAGGCGCTTTGGGCAATTCCGACACCCTGATCGTCTCGCCCCAGCACCGGATGCTGCTGAAAGGCTGGCAGGCGGAGATGCATTTTGGTGCCTCCGAGGTCTTTGCTGCCGCCAAGCACCTGATCAATGACAGCACGATCCGGCGCCGTATCGGCGGGATTGTCACCTATTACCACCTGATGTTTGACGCCCATGAGGTGATCTTTGCCGAAGACGCCCCCTCCGAAAGTTTCCACGTCTCGGATTACTCGCTCACCGGCGTGGCAGATGCAGCGCGCGACGAGCTATTTGGCCTGTTCCCAGAGCTGCGCGCCCTGCCCTCAGGCCATGGCGACACCGCACGCAAATGCCTCAAAGCACATGAGGCGGGACTTTTGGTCGCCTAAAGCCACTGAATGGAAATCTGGTGCGTTCAAGCCAACAAATCTCGACCGCGTCTACACGTCATGAACAAATTTTGGGGATGGTCTGCACTTTCCATAGGAACGTGTTTGGTGCGGGTGGAGGGACTTGAACCCCCACGCCTTGCGGCGCTAGAACCTAAATCTAGTGCGTCTACCAATTTCGCCACACCCGCGTGGCGCTTCAATTAGCAAACTGCCCCCCCCGATGCCAGCCACAAAATACGGGTATCGCGGGGCAAATCATAAAAAATCCTATCCCGTAACCAAATATTACCATATTCTGGGTCATAGTACTGAGGCAGTAGCATAATAAGGCCCTGACATGACCGATAACGGCAGCGGGCACGAGAATGAGCGTAATGAGGGGAGGACTCCGCCTCAGCGACTTCGCGTGCAGGACATTTTATCCAATTACGCCAATGGCTTGCCCATGGGGACTGAGGTTATGACAGCTGATGGCATCCTGCCCGTTGAATACCTTGAACCGGGTGATCGGATCATCACCCGCGCCGGAATGCGTCGGTTGCGCGACATCGACACGCTGGCGCCGAAACGATTCAAATTGGTATTTGAGCGCGAAGAAGCGATTTACGCGGGTGGCATTTTGGTGATGAGCGAGAGCGGATTGCCCTTCGCCGCCTGATCTTCGGCCGAATTCCTGACAAAAGTGACGTATTTTTCGGCGCGCCTTAGAAAGAGACCTCTCTTTCAGGCGCGCTTTTTCGTGTCTTGCTGTTGTACCGCCCCGGATTTTGCGGATTTGGACCCGAAAGCCTGAAAGAATGTGCCGCATCCTTCATTGCAGCCCAAATACTCATAGCCCAAGCTGACGAAACACCTTCGGCAATTCCTCTGGCAAATCTTCCGCGATCAAACCGGGGCCAAAGCTGCGCGCGGCCTCGGTGTGAAGCCAGGCGCCGGTCTCGGCGGCTTGATGCGGGGAGTGCCCACGCGCCAAAAGCCCGGTGATGATCCCGGCCAACACATCGCCAGACCCGGCAGTGGCAAGCCATGGGGCGGCCCGCTCATACACGGCGGCGTTGACGGTAGCGTGGCCATCGGGAGAGGCGATCACGGTATCGGGGCCTTTGAACAAAACCACGCTCCCGGCGCGTTTGGCGGCCTCACGGGTGGCATCGAGTTTGGAATAGGCCGGACCTGTGGTGGCGGGCGCGTCGAGTTTGGCGGCAATGTCCGGGAACAGCCGTTTGAATTCCCCGGCGTGGGGCGTGAGGACGCATGTGTCATGTAGGGCGGCAAACAGGCCTTCGTCCTGCGAGAGCGCCGTGAGCGCATCGGCATCAAGCACCGTAGGACGCTTGGCGGCCAGCAGAACAGGTAGAAACGCCCCGGCCCGATCAACACCAAAGCCCGGACCGACGCAAAATGCGTTGATACGGCTGTCTTTGAGCGTTTCGGTCAGCGCCTCAGCCCCATCAATCTCCGCGAGCATAATGGCGGTCAAATGCGCCGCATTTTCAATCAGAGCCTCATGAGCTGTACCAAGGGTCACAAGCCCCGCCCCGACCCGCAGGGCCGCACGGGCGGCGAGACGCGCCGCACCGGTTTTGCCCGAGGGGCCAGAGAGGACGAGGGCATGACCATGGGTGTATTTGTGTTGGCTCGCCCGTTTTGTCAGAAAATCTGGTTGCGAACTATGATTGATCGAAAGAACGTACGAGGGCTCCATTGCATGTCTCAATCCAATCTCCGCGACGACCGTTTTGCCGCAGCACTGAGGGCCATCCGCCAAAACGTGACCCAATTTCTTTGAATGAAACGAGACCGTAAGATTTGCGACGTTCGCAAAATCTAATGGCTGATCGTCCCCCAGCCATTTTCCAGAGTCAGCACATAATCCACTTGGCACATCTACGGCAACAACGCGCGGCCCACTATGCCGCACCTCCCAATGGCTCTGGCAGGTGTTAAGCAACATTGAGAGATGTCGGCATGACAAAAAGGGTCGCGTAAGACCCGTGCCAAAAAGCGCATCGACCACAATGGTCGGCTGATCATCTGTCGGAAATGACCCATCAAACGCTTCATCCTCACAGGGCGACACGCCCCCCATTCCCCCCCACCGCTCATAATTCACCCGCGCATCCGGCGGGAGGTTTTCGGGGTCGCCATAGAGAAACACCTCCACGCCCCAGCCGCGCTGTTTCAGGAGGCGGGCGATGACAAATCCGTCGCCGCCATTGTTGCCGGGACCACAGAGCACGACAGCTTTATAAGAACTCAGGGCAAGCTCGGGCCATTCGTCCAGGATGGCGTCCACGACACCCTGCCCGGCGCGTTCCATCAGGGTCAGTCCGGTGACCGACCCGGAGGCAATCGCGGCCTGTTCAATGGCGCGCATTTGGGCCGATGTCAGAAGTTCGGTCATCGTTTTGGCCTCCGCTCAACTGGTGCGACCGCGCCTGAAGGCGCAGTGGGAATGGCGCGCATTTGGGCACTGGTCAAAAGTTCCGCCATAGTTTTCCTCAAAAGTTTTATTTTTGCACATTTTAAACTCTCATCGCACAAATTATAAGCAGAGCCATGCGAATCCTGTGGGGCTTTCTCGCTTAGTCCAGCCTAGTCGATTGTGGCGGCAGATGAGAAATGGTCTGACAGTCAGCGAACCAAGTTTAGGGAGTCGAAGGTCGATGAAAAAGATCGAAGCGATCATCAAGCCCTTCAAGCTCGACGAAGTGAAAGAGGCGCTACAAGACATTGGCGTTCAGGGTCTTTCGGTCGTCGAGGTGAAGGGGTTCGGGCGCCAAAAGGGCCACACAGAACTGTACCGCGGTGCAGAATACGTCGTGGACTTTTTGCCGAAAGTGAAAATCGAAGTTGTGCTGGCCGCCGATCAGGTCGACAGCGCGATTGAGGCGATTGTTGCGGCGGCAAAAACCGACAAGATCGGTGACGGCAAGATTTTCGTCTCTCCGGTCGAACAAGCCATTCGTATCCGCACCGGCGAGTCTGGCCAAGACGCGTTGTAAGGGGGGCATGGGGCGGAGTGAACTGCCCTCATGTCAATTCATGTTTTCTAACTCAGAGGGAAAAGGTCACAATGAGCATCCAAGACGTTCTCCAGACCATCAAAGACGAAGACGTTCAATACGTCGACGTGCGGTTCACCGATCCGCGCGGCAAGCTGCAGCACGTCACACTGCGCTACACCGAAATCGATGAAGGCTTTTTTGAAGACGGGTTTATGTTCGACGGGTCGTCGATCGCCGGTTGGAAATCCATCGACAAATCCGACATGAAACTGATCCCGGACCCGGACTCGGTTTATATCGACCCGTTCTACGCGGAAAAAACCATGTGCGTGCATTGCTCCGTGGTCGAACCCGACACTGGCGAAGCCTATGAGCGCGACCCGCGCGGCACCGCACAAAAAGCCGAAGCCTATCTGAAGTCCTCCGGCATCGGTGACGCCTTCTACTGTGGCCCGGAAGCTGAATTCTTCCTGTTCGACGATGTGCGATTCTCCGTGTCGATGAACAAAGTGTCCTACCAGATCGACGCGCTTGACGGTGCGTGGAACTCCGACACCGAATACGAAATGGGCAACACCGGCCATCGTCCGGGCATCAAGGGCGGCTATTTCCCGGTCAACCCGATTGATGACGCTCAGGACATTCGTGGCGAAATGCTGACCACCATGGCCAATATGGGCATGAAAGTGGATAAGCATCACCACGAGGTGGCCTCTTGTCAGCATGAGCTTGGTCTGATCTTCGGAACGCTGACCACACAGGCGGACGAGATCCAGAAATACAAATACGTCGTGCACAACGTCGCCCATGCCTATGGCAAATCCGCGACCTTCATGCCGAAACCGATGTCTGGCGACAACGGCACCGGGATGCACGTCAACATGTCGATCTGGAAAGACGGTAAACCGTTGTTCGCAGGCGACAAATATGCGGATCTGTCGCAAGAGGCGCTGTATTTCATCGGCGGCATCTTGAAACATGCCAAAGCGTTGAACGCGATCACCAACCCGTCCACCAACTCCTACAAACGCTTGATCCCGGGCTTCGAAGCTCCGGTTCTGCGGGCGTATTCCGCATCCAACCGCTCGGGCTGTGTGCGTATTCCGTGGTCGGAATCCCCCAAAGCCAAACGCGTCGAAGCTCGTTTCCCCGACCCGTCTGCCAACCCGTACCTGTGCTTTGCGGCCCTGTTGATGGCTGGCCTCGACGGCATCAAAAACAAAATCGATCCGGGCCCCTCGTCCGACAAAGACCTCTACGATCTGCCGCCAGAAGAATTGGCCGCGATCCCGACGGTCTGCGGCAGCTTGCGCGAAGCACTTGAAGAGCTGGAAGCCGACATGGACTTCTTGCTGGCTGGCGACGTGTTCACCAAAGACCAGCTTGAAGGCTACATGGCCCTCAAATGGGAAGAAGTGTACGCCTACGAGCACACACCGCACCCGATCGAGTACAAAATGTACTACTCCTGCTAATCGCAGTCGGTTGTATAAAGATTTGGAAAGGGCTCCTTCGGGGGCCCTTTTCTTTTGAGGTCTTTTAACGCCAAAACTTTGGGCACATCTTGCGTCCCGAACCACGCTCCACCATGATTGGCACATGATCCATCTCCGCCCGCATCACCTTTTGTGCCTGCTCACCTATGTGGGCAAAGGGTATTCCCCTGATTTTGTTCAAAACTATGACCGGATCGCTGGGCGGATGTCCGAAGGAGAGGAAATTGAAATCGTGGACGGGCCGGATGACATTTGCGCGCCGCTTTTGACTGAGGACGGCGCGCATTGTCATGGGGACAGCGTGGGCGCGCGCGATGCCTTGGCGGCGCGCGATGCGGGGGCTTGGCTGGGGCTTGAGATCACGGTCGGGGTAAGGCTGACCCTGAATGCCACCCGGCTTTCGCAACTGAGGGCGGGGTTTGCCAGTGGGCATGTCCGCATCGCCTGCCAAGGGTGCGACTGGGCCGATCTGTGCACGGATGTGGCGCAGGGCGGCTTTGCGGGCGTGCGGTTGACGGGGGCCCTCTGAGCAACGGCCCCCTGTCCGCCCTTTACTCTCCGGGCGAAATTCCCCTTGAAACCGATATTGCGCCTTGGCCTGATGAACATATCTTAAGGGGGAGTAATCATGGTTTTAGAAATCACCAGAGTGACGAAAGTCGTCAATCACAGCAACTCATCCATCGAAATCCGTCAGTTTGAACGCGGCGATGTGTTGACCCTGCCGAAAGGCGGCGTCGTGACCTGCGACATCCCGATCCCGTGGCACAGCTTCACCCACCCGGCGGATAAATTCATGCGGGTCTTTTTCTATGCCAGCCAGCGCTATCATCTGTTGTGGCAACGCGATCAGCATATTTTGACGGGCGACATCAACAATGGTCACCCGACATGGCCGAATGGCAGCGTTCTGGGCCCGCGTGATCTCTATATCTATGGCAGCACTGCGCAAACCTATGGCATTCGGCTTTATGATGCGGGCAAAAGTCCGCCACCACTGGCACTCAACCCGGTGCCGAAACGCGGCATGAGTAGATTTTCGACGGCTGAGGCCGAAGTGGATGCGCCCGAGCCGGCACAGCCCGCCCTGTTGGCAGAGGCCCCCGACTATATCCGCGTCCCGCCCCCCGGCCCCGCCCCGCAGCATGCCGACTAAAGCGTTTGACACAAAGCAAAAGGACAGCGCGACCGGAAAGCGATCATGGCGCTTGTGCCCCCGGCCCACGCATTCAATACGCTGTACCGTTTAATCCAGCACCGCCCGAGGCGCGCGCCAATATTCGGTCACGCTGACGTAATCCTTGCGCGGGCCGATCACGCGCCAACGCGCCCGCCAAATCGGCCACTTCGAAAAATCATAGCGCACCTCGTAGCGATCCGGGGTGCAATCATGGTAAGCCTCGGGATGGGTTTGGCACGGATCGAAACTGTGAAAATATCGGCCATCGTCAAAAAACACCGTGATCAAAGCGCCTTCTGCGCGCCAGAGATAACGGCGGGCCGCCTCAAACGGTGTGTCGACGCCGGGCATGTACAAAAGCCCGCGTTCCTCTTGCATAAGCCCTTCTGAATCCAAGGTAAAATCACATGTTCCCGCAAGCCGTGCCGCACCCTGTCCAGAGGCGGCACGGCGGTCGTCGATCTGGCGCGAGATCGTCCAAAGTCCTGTAAAATCGGCAAGCTGAAGCGTCATGTCTCCTCTATAGCGCGGGCGCACACAGGATCAAAGGAGATGAGAGAGGCCACACCGGATCACGGCAAGGGCGAATCCATGCTGACGTCTGGCAAGGCCGCACCAACCAGACCACGCGCATGTCGGTCCGCAACAATAATATCCAATTGTCGCGCCACATCGCGCACGGCCTGAATATGTTCGCTGGCCCATTGGCGGCGATGTTGATGCACCACGGACACGCCGCCAACCGCCTGTCCGTTCAGACGATAGGGCACGCCGATATAGGCCATGATCCCCATTTCGGTGACCGCATCACTGTCTTTGACCAGCGGATGAGAGAGCGTATCGTCGATGATCAATTCATGGTTCATCTCGATCACAAGATGGCCAATGGTCAGACGGGGCACGAGCAATGTGTCCAGCTTCCGGTCCACGGGGTGACTGGTGTTGGCCAAAACCTCAAGATTCGGCGCGACTTCGCCGGCACGGGCACGAAAAATCACCACCCCGGAGGGCAGAATCTCGTCATGCAGCTGCTGCGCAAACCTCATCAGCTTGGGGTCGGCAAAATCAAACACAGCGCTTGTCCACTTCCCATCCACACCATTCACACGTCACCCCAACAAGATACCACGTTCTTGCCCAAACCCCAAAGCGATTTGATCGTTTCCTTGTATATGATCCTCATGCATGGTCACACCTGCCGGATGCGCATAGACTTGCTCTTGGCCCCTCAGACGCGTATGAGGCGCGCGAGCGTTTGCGTACACGAAAGGACTGCCATGATCCCCCGTTACTCCCGCAAAGAGATGGTCGACATCTGGGAACCCGCCACCAAATTCAAAATCTGGTACGAGATCGAGGCCCACGCCTGTGATGCGCAGGCCAAGCTCGGCGTGATCCCGCAGGCAAACGCCGACGCCGTCTGGAAAGCCAAAGATGTCGAATTCGATGTCGCCCGCATTGACGAGATCGAAGCTGTCACAAAGCATGATGTCATCGCCTTTCTCACCCATCTGGCCGAACATGTCGGCTCTGATGAGGCCCGGTTCGTGCATCAGGGCATGACCTCCTCCGACGTTTTGGACACCTGCCTGAACGTCCAGCTTGTGCGCGCCGCCGACATCCTTTTGGCGGATATGGACAAATTGCTCGCCGCGCTGAAAACCCGTGCGCTTGAGCACAAGATGACCGTCCGTGTTGGTCGCTCCCACGGCATCCACGCAGAACCCACCACGATGGGTCTGACCTTTGCCCGTTTTTATGCTGAGATGGACCGCAACAAGGCCCGCCTTCAGTCCGCCCGTGAAGAGGTGGCCACCGGCGCCATCTCCGGTGCGGTCGGCACATTTGCCAATATCGACCCAGCCGTCGAAGAGCATGTCTGCGCGCAACTCGGCCTCAAACCCGAACCGATCTCCACCCAGGTCATTCCGCGTGACCGTCATGCCATGTTCTTTGCCACCTTGGGGGTCATCGCGTCTTCGATTGAAAACGTTGCCATCGAGATCCGCCACATGCAGCGCACCGAGGTCCTTGAGGGGGCCGAGTTTTTCTCCGCGGGGCAAAAAGGCTCCTCGGCCATGCCGCATAAGAAAAACCCGGTGTTGACCGAAAACCTCACCGGTCTTGCCCGTCTCGTCCGCATGACCGTAATCCCCGCGATGGAAAACGTGGCACTCTGGCATGAACGCGACATCTCGCATTCCTCCGTCGAACGCGGCATTGGCCCGGACGCCACCGTGACGCTCGATTTTGCCCTCAACCGTCTGGCCGGTGTGGTCGAAAAAATGTTGATCTTCCCGGACAACATGCTCGACAACATGAACAAATTCCCCGGCCTCGTGATGAGCCAGCGTGTGCTTCTGGCTCTGACTCAAGCCGGCGTGTCGCGTGAAAACGCCTATTCCATGGTGCAACGCAACGCGCTGAAAGTTTGGGAAGAGCGTCTGGATTTCCGTGACCTCCTCTTGGCTGACGAAGAGGTTGTGGCCGCCTTAGGCGTCGACGGCATCAACGAGAAATTCGACATGGATTATCACACCAAACATGTCGACACGATTTTCAAACGGGTGTTTGGCGCCTAAGCGACGCCCGACGCTCCAAAACCGGCTGATTCTGTGATATGCTCTCCCAAAGGCCACCGCTTTTGGGAGAGTTTTATGTTGAAACGCAGCTTCACCGCCCTCGCCTGCCTGATGTCCCTATCCAGTCCGGTTTGGGCTCAGGACCGCACCTGCCCGCACGAACAAAAACTGGCCTCCTGTGCCGAAGGGCTCGTCTGGGACAGTAAAATCGGTACCTGCGTCGAACAGGTGATGGGCTGATTTTGGCGTGACGCGGGCTTGAGTTTGGCCGCCGGTCAATCACAGATCAAAATTTAGATAAAATCCTGCGCAATCGGGCCGTTGACCCGTATCTGGTAGCGTTGCGTTAAGGTTGATCGCCCAATGTAGCCCCGTACTTCGGTGAATCACCAAACACCCAAATCAAGAGGCGCGCGTGGCAGGATTTCCTCAAATTTCGGATGACATGGGGTCTCTTCCTGACCTCGGGTCGATCGGCGATTTTGGCAACATGGGAGATATGGGCGGGTTTGACATGCCCTCGCCCATCTCGCGGATGCCCGCCAAACTGTCCAAACGCGCGAAAGCCGCGGTCATCGTCAAACTGCTCGCCGCTCAGGACATCAAATTGCCCTTGGCCCATTTTCCCGAGGAAATGCAAGTCGAATTGGCCCATCAACTGACCGATCTGCGCTATATCGACAAGGACACGCTGGCCGCTGTCGTCGAAGAATTCTTAGAGGAGCTTGAGGCCATTGGCCTGTCCTTCCCCGGCGGGCTTGAGGGCGCGCTCAATGTCTTGGATGGTACGATCTCGGCCACCACCGCCTCAAAACTGCGTAAAAATGCCGGGTTTTCTTTGACCGGTGATCCGTGGGAGCGCATTTCCGACATCGACATTTCCCGCCTGATGCCTGTGCTGCAAGAGGAAAGCGTCGAAGTCGGCGCGGTGCTTTTGTCCAAACTCAAAGTCTCAAAATCGGCACAGTTGATGTCGATGTTACCGGGTGAACGTGCGCGCCGCATCGCCTATGCCATTTCTCTGACCTCTTCGATCTCTCCGGCCGTGGTTCAACGCATCGGCATTTCCATCGCCTCGCAACTGGACGCCCAACCGCCGCAAGCCTTTGCCGACCACCCGCCCGAACGGGTCGGCGCGATCCTCAATTTCTCCAGTTCCGCCACCCGTGACGGGGTGCTTGAGGGCTTGGATGAGACCGATAAAGCCTTTGCCGAAGAAGTGCGGCGCAATATCTTTACCTTTGCCAATATCGCCACCCGTATTGATGGCCGAGATGTCGCCAAAGTGGTACGCGGGGTTGAACAAGACATGCTGATCAAAGCCCTCGCGGGGGCCACGGGCGAAGCGGCGGCCTCCACCGACTTTATCTTGTCCAACATGTCCAAACGCATGGCTGATGGCCTGCGCGAAGAAATCGACACCCTCGGCAAGGTCAAAGAATCGGATGCCGAGGAGGCCATGAACGCCGTTGTTGCCGTCATCCGTGACCTCGAATCCACTGGGGAGATTTTCCTTTTGACCGGCGACGAAGAGTAAGCTGCGCAGGTCGACCGTCCCTGATGCAAATGCCCATTGCATTTGGACCATATGGACAAATCCGATCCTCAGACCTAGCGTCACGCCATGATATGGTTCTCAACTCTCACCGCGCAGTCACGCGGCATTCTTTTCATGCTCACCTCGGTGACATTTTTCTCACTGATGGATGCCGTGGCCAAACGGTTGAGCGGGGAGATCGACCTGTCGCAAATCCTGTGGGCCAGATACGGCGGGCAATTGTTGATTTTGGTGGTGCTTTTTGCGCCAAGGCTCAGAACCTTGCTCAAAACCCAACATCCAAACCTCCAAATTCTGCGCGGGCTCCTGCAACTCACGGCCGCCGCATGTTTTTTCGCAGCGCTGAAAACCCAAGGGCTGGCCGAAGCCACCGCCGTGGCCGATCTGGCCCCTGTCTTGATCACACTGGGGGCCGCGGTTCTTTTGGGCGAAACCGTTGGCGCGCGCCGCATTATGGGGATCATCGCGGCCCTGATCGGCGCGTTGATCATCATCCGACCTGGGGCCGCGGTGTTTTCTTTCGCCTCGCTTTGGCCCTTGGGGTCGGCGGTCTGTTTGGCGGGCTATGCCCTGTCGACACGCTACATCGGCCTCAAGGAAAACCCGTTCACCGCCCTGCTCTATTCCGGTCTGATCTGCACCGCGATCATGAGCCTGATTGTCCCGTTTCGCTGGATTGCTCCGAGCAGCGAGGCACTGATATTGATGGCTGTGATGGGCGCGCTCGGCGCGGTTGGGCAATGGATGATGATCCGGGCCTATGCGGCGGCGGAGGCCTCCGCCATCGCGCCGTTTTCCTATGCCGGATTGCTTGCGGCCTCGGGCTGGGGCATGGTTTTCTTTCACCAACTGCCCGATTTTTGGACTGTGGTCGGCGCTCTTGTGATCGTGGCGGCCGGGCTTTATGTCTGGCACCGCGAGAAACAGAGCCGCGTCTCTCCGACTGTAAACCTGCCCCCAAAGTGAGCCTGCCATGAAAATCAAACGCGCCGATGTCGAGGGGTCCTTGGGACAGTACCTTGAAAATCTGCTGATCCGTGGGGTTTTGGGTGCCGCACTCGCACTGCCCTATCAAACGCGCGTGCGGATGATGGGCTGGGTGATGGCGCATGTGGTGGCACCCTTGGCCGGATATAATCGGCGGGTGCGCGAAAATCTGGCGCATGTGATGCCCGAACTGCCAGAATCTGAGGTCAAACGGCTGACGCGTGCCGTGGCGGACAATGCCGGTCGCACATTGATCGAGATTTATTCCGGCGTGGATTTCATCGACCGGATGAAGGATGTCACCTTTGAGGGCCCCGGCGTTGAAATCATTGAACAGGCCCGCATTGCGCGGCGGCCGGTGATCCTTTTGACCGGGCATTTTGGCAATTACGACGTCCCCCGCGCTGCGTTGATTGCCAAAGGCTATGACATTGGATCGCTCTATAACCCGATGAAAAACAAGTTTTATAACGCCCATTACGTCAAGGCGATTGGCACCATCGGTCAGCCGCTGTTCCCGCGCGGACGCAAAGGCTATGCCAAATTGCTGGCCCATTTGAAATCCGGCGGGATGATTGGGTTCTTGGTGGATGTCTATGTCCATGCCGGGCCGATTTTGACGTTTTTCGGCAAACCCGCCCGCACCGCTTTGTCCGCGGCCGAACTGGCGTTGAAATATGATGCGCTTTTGGTGCCCATCTATGGCATTCGGCAGCCGGATGGGCTGACATTCCGGGTGCAAGTCGAGGCCCCCGTTCCGCATGGCGATCCGGAGATGATGACGCAGGCGCTCAACGACAGTTTGGAGGCGGTGACCCGTCAGCATATGGAACAGTGGTTTTGGATCCATCGACGGTGGAAACCGGAGCGTCTGGAAGACCAATTGGCCGAAATGGCGCATGCGCAAGACGAAACGCCCGAGGCATAGGGCCGCTTTGGCGCCCTCAACAGCTCACATCAAAATATCGGCAATCACCCCAACCGTGATCGCACCAATCGGCTCGCCGGTCGCCGGATCGGTGATTGTGGCCGAAATCTGCGATTGTGACACGCCTGTCGAGGCATCGAACTCAATATCGCCAACATGGATGGCATCCATACCGACCAAAAATGTCTGTTGGAATTTCGCCTCATCGCCCTGCCAGTAATCCGACGTCGGCAAAGAGGCCGCCACGTTCAGGCCTTTGGCATCCATGATGAAAATCTCGGCAATAATGCCCCCGTTGTCAGCAATGCTATGGACGAAAAAATCCGCGACATTGTTGTGGATCACCTGATCGACCATAGGTTGATCCTCTGTGCCCACTTGGGCCCGCCACGTCTTATCAAGTTG
The DNA here is from genome assembly GCF_009129705.1 of Roseobacter sp. TSBP12. Lineage (NCBI taxonomy): Bacteria > Pseudomonadati > Pseudomonadota > Alphaproteobacteria > Rhodobacterales > Roseobacteraceae > Roseobacter > Roseobacter sp. TSBP12. The sequence continues at coordinate 205,309 of NZ_PYIB01000004.1, read as the reverse complement.
AAGGATGTCGGCCTCACTCAGACCGGCGGTGGTTTCGTTTTGATCACGAATGGCCCCCAGAAGTGTGGGTTCAGACAGCCAGGGCAGGATCGTTTGTTCAAAATAGGCTTGGAGCGCCAGTTTTGCCTCGGGCGAATTCAACCCGACAGAGGCGGCGGAGACCGGCGCGGCACTGAACAGCGTCATCCCCAGACAGGCGCAAGCGGTGGCCAACGCGTGAGGGCCAGTTTTCGTCCGTGCAGCAGCGAGAATCAGGGCAAGAAAGCGGAACAGCGGCATGTGACCTCCAAAGTGGGATGCGCGACAAGGGGTGTCTCTTTTCAACCGCAAGCCTAATCGCAAATCCTTTAGAGCCTGTTAAAGTACTCACATGTCTGAAAAGGGGACGCGCGTCAGTCAGCGCGGGCGACCGAGAGGATCGGACCGGGACCTGCGGCTTGCAGGATCACAGCGGTGCGATCTTTGCCAGGAACATCGAGGGTCACGGAGAATGGCGCCGTGCCATCCCAATCGGCCACAGAGGTCCATTGGGTGACGACATTGGTGTAATCCACCACACGCCCGGCATTTTCGCCGCGTTCAATGTCGACACGCGCATATGGGAGGTAACGCACGAGGTACATCCGCATCAACGGCGGCAAGGGCCCGGTGGGGAGAGCCGTCACGGTCAGGGCTGAGCCTGCACGGAGTACAGAAAGGGTGACAGGGGCGGCGGGGCTGGCGTGATGATGAGCGACGAGATCGGCCAAGCGCATGGGTTTGGCACCGACGAGGTGATCCAGCCCCTGCACAATCATTTGCGGCGTATAGATGGTACGTTTCCCGGCGGCATGGGCATAGGCTTTTTGCCGGTCGGTGAATTGTGGTTGGGCAAAGGCATCGCGCCACCCGATATAATCCCAATAATCGACATGCAGCGAGAGCGGCAGAACATCGTCGCGGGTGGCAAGTTCAGCCATCATGGCATCGGCGGGAGGACAGGAGGAACAGCCTTGGGAGGTGAAAAGTTCGACGACGACCAGAGCGGACCTGCTCTGTGTGGCACTGCCTTGAATGTCCTGGGCGACAAGAGCGCCCGGAAGTGTTCCGGTGATCACACCGGAAAGGACCGCGAAGGTGAGGCCTGCCATAAATTGTCGCATGATGTCTCCGTCTTTGTCCCTTGCATAACGATGTGAGAACGCAGGTGCCAATCAAGGTTTTGCGAGAAACCGTTACAGTGGCGTAAAGACCGCAGGGGCAAAACACGCCATGCGCGCCCCGATATATCCGACTTCTTTCATAAGAAAAGCGCCAATTCGCCCGGATTGAGCGACGCGAGGCGGGCACGTGGGTTTTTTTGTATACCATTGCACACAAAAATGCATCTCCCCTCTTGAATGGACTCGGCCAATAGGCCAAAAGCAGGGCAGCATAACCCTGTTGACACTCTAAGGGAGGCCAACCCCATGACTGTAGTTGTCGGTCAAGATACCGCAAAAACCCGCCGCGAACTCACTGTGAACGGCAAGAAAATCGCCTATTATTCGATCCCCGCTGCGCAGGACGCAGGATTTGGCGATTTCTCCAACCTGCCCGCCTCACTCAAAGTGGTGCTGGAAAACATTCTTCGGTTTGAAGATGGCGGGTTCTCCGTCTCCACCGACGACATCAAAGCCTTTGCTGAATGGGGCGCCAATGGCGGCAAAAACCCGCGCGAGATCGCCTATCGCCCGGCCCGCGTGTTGATGCAGGATTTCACCGGCGTGCCCGCCGTGGTTGACCTTGCCGCCATGCGTGACGGCATCAAATCCCTGGGTGGCGATGCCAAAAAGATCAACCCGCTGGTGCCTGTCGACCTTGTGATCGACCACTCGGTGATGATCGACGAATTCGGCAACCCGCGGGCGTTCCAGATGAACGTGGACCGCGAATATGAGCGCAACATGGAACGTTACCAGTTCCTCAAATGGGGTCAGACCGCGTTTGAAAACTTCCGCGTTGTGCCGCCCGGAACCGGCATTTGTCACCAGGTAAACGTCGAATACCTCGCACAGACCGTTTGGACGGACACCGACCAAACCGGCGTCGAAGTGGCCTACCCCGATACGCTCGTCGGCACCGACTCCCACACCACCATGGTCAACGGCATGGCCGTTTTGGGCTGGGGCGTGGGCGGGATCGAGGCCGAAGCCGCGATGCTCGGTCAGCCGATTTCCATGCTGATCCCGGAAGTTGTCGGTTTCAAACTGACCGGCGAAATGGTCGAAGGCACCACCGGCACCGACCTCGTGCTCAAAGTCGTCGAAATGCTCCGCGCTCATGGCGTGGTTGGCAAATTCGTTGAATTCTACGGCGAAGGCCTGGACAAACTGCCAATCGCACAGCGCTCCACCATCGCCAACATGGCACCGGAATATGGCGCAACCTGCGGCTTCTTCCCGATCGACAATGAAACCCTGCGCTACCTCAAACAAACCGGCCGCGACGAAGATCGCATCGCTTTGGTTGAAGCCTATGCCAAAGAGAACGGGTTCTGGCGCGGTGCGGATTATGCCCCGATCTACTCCTCGACGCTTGAGTTGGATATGGGCGAAATCGTTCCAGCTATTTCCGGCCCGAAACGTCCGCAAGACTACGTGGCCCTCACTGAGGCGGCTCCTGCCTTTTTGGATGTTGTGACCGAATATCGCGGGATCGACACCAGTGCTGCGGCTGAAAAAATGGCCTCCGAAGGTCCTGCCCCCTCTAACGGGAAATCCAAAGATCCGCGCAAATCGCAAGCTGTCGACGGCCAAGACTACGCCCTGCGCGATGGCTCCGTTGTGATCGCCTCGATCACCTCTTGCACCAACACCTCCAACCCTTATGTGATGATCGGCGCGGGCCTTGTGGCACGCAAAGCGCGCGCATTGGGTCTGACCCGCAAACCTTGGGTCAAAACCTCGCTGGCCCCTGGCTCTCAGGTTGTGACCGAATATCTGGATGCGGCAGGTCTGTCCGAGGATCTGGACGCCATCGGCTTTAACCTCGTCGGCTACGGCTGTACCACCTGTATCGGCAACTCCGGTCCGCTTCAGCCAGAGATCTCCAAAGCCATCTCAGATGGTGATTTGCTGGCCACCGCTGTGTTGTCGGGCAACCGCAACTTTGAGGGCCGGATCTCCCCTGATGTGCGCGCCAACTACCTCGCCTCCCCGCCCCTGGTGGTGGCCTATGCCATCGCCGGTGACATGAACATTGACCTCACGTCCGAACCGCTTGGTCAGGACAGTAATGGCAACGACGTCTACCTCAAAGATATCTGGCCGACGAATGAGGAAATCTCGGAGCTGGTTGAGAAAACCGTGACCCGCGAAGCCTTCCTCAGGAAATACGCCGATGTGTTCAAAGGCGACGAGAAATGGCAGGCTGTGGATGTCTCCGGCTCTGAGACCTACGATTGGCCGCCGACCTCGACCTACATCCAGAACCCGCCTTACTTCCAAGGCATGGCGGCGGAAAAAGGCACGATCCACAACGTCAAAGACGCCAAAGTCCTTGCCATCCTGGGCGATATGGTCACCACCGACCACATCTCTCCGGCAGGCTCCTTTGCGCAGACAACGCCCGCAGGGAAATACCTCATTGATCGCCAAGTTCCGGTCCGTGAATTCAACTCCTACGGCTCGCGTCGCGGCAACCACGAGATCATGATGCGCGGCACTTTCGCCAACATCCGCATCAAGAACGAGATGCTCGATGGGGTCGAAGGCGGCTACACCAAGGGTCCGGATGGGCAACAGGCGGCCATTTATGACGCCTCCATGGCCTATCAAGAGGCCGGCACTCCACTGGTGATCTTTGCTGGCGAACAGTACGGCGCGGGCTCCTCGCGTGACTGGGCGGCCAAAGGGACGGCACTTTTGGGTGTCAAAGCCGTTATCGCCGAAAGCTTTGAACGGATTCACCGTTCCAACCTGGTTGGCATGGGCGTGGTGCCGTTCGAATTCACTGGCGATGACAACCGCAAATCTCTGGGTCTGACCGGCGACGAAACCGTCTCCATCACTGGCCTCGACACGGTCACCCCGCTGGCAACCCTGCCCTGCGAGATCACCTATGCGGACGGCACTGTGAAGGTCATCCAAGTCAAATGCCGCATCGATACCGCCCCTGAGATCGAATACATCGAAAACGGTGGTGTGCTGCATTACGTGCTGCGTAACCTCGCCAAATCGTAAGGTTTTACGCAGGTTGAGATAGAAAAGCCCCGCTTAGGCGGGGCTTTTTGTTTGAGTATTTGAGACTGCGGTGAAGGGAGTTAGACTGAACAAAAAACCCTCACATGCATTGGAAACCACGCATGACCGAAGACACAGATTATAAGTTAGATTTTTTTAAACGACTTGGCCTGGCCGATGAAACAGGGCGGCTTGATCTGGAAAAAACAAAGGCGGCATACTGCCAAGCGCATAAGAACCGCGATTTTGAAATTGAACTCTACTGGAAACGCGCAACGTATTTTTGGGGCTTCCAAGTTTCGTTTTTGCAACTGTCGGTATCGTTTTAAGCGCGGCAACTTTGGGGGTGTGGCAGCACAGCTATATGGCCCTGATCAGCTTAACCGGATGCATTGTTACAGCCCTATGGGCCATGATGTCCAATGGAGCTAAATTTTGGCAGGCGAATTGGGAAGCCTATGTTGATATTTTGGAACCCTATGTTGTTGGCGATATCTACAAGTTCTTTCCATCCAGAAAAAAATTAGATCGCCCATATAGTGTGTCGAAAGTAAACAGCTACGTCATTCTCGTGATTGGGGTTTTCTGGTGCATCGCCTATTTGGCATTCGGATCGGCAGCGATCTATCAAGTTGAAGGCAGCCCGCCTGCAATGGCCTGTACGCTTGTTTGTTTCATACTCGGACTGCTCGCACTCAGCTTTTTTACTGTTCAATTACGTGGAAGCTATGCTTGGAAGGGTTTTAAGAACGGAGATCCCGATGATGACACCTTCGATAAGCCCGTCATAAGCAGCGAAACTTTTCAGCTCTATAAAAGACCTCACATTTTCGAACCTCACAGCAAAAAATAACCTGTCACAAAAGCCCCACCTCCGCGGGCACCGACACACCCATCGCGCCCGCAATCACCGCAAAATCATCGCGTGACACCGCAAAGACACCCCGTCGAAACGGCATGCCCCAATGGGTTTGATCCGGGATAAATTTAAGGCGTGGTAGAAGCGGACGAATGGGGGCTGGTCTGGCCGTTGCAACATAGGCAACATCGCGGCGATAGGGGCAAAAGCCGGGGGCTTGTTGCGCTTGGTAGACCGGGCTTGTCACCTCGCCTATGGCCACGAACGCCTGTACCGGTGCGCCCTCGCCCAAGCCCTCGCGCGGCGCGTAATAGGCGATCCAATCGCCAATAGAGAGCCGTTGCACTGGCGCCTGTTTGCCATGGCCGAGTTGGGCAAAGCCTTCCGCCACCCCTTTCGCCACATGGGTGCCAGCAGCGACGCCGATCCAGTATTTGCGCATGATTTGCCTCCTTGATGAGGCATCTTTCCCCATCCCCCCTGACACAATGTGTCAGTAGCCGAGCGGTCAGACGTCTGTTCTGCCAGACGTCCGATCTCAATCCGCCAGGCGAATGGGAAACTCGGCCAGTGCCTTGGCTTGATCCGGGGTCAAAGCCTCGGGAAGGACCACTTGCGTATGGATGGTGAACACCACCGCCCGTGTGTTCGGCAGGCGCACAAGGCTTTGGCGCTCCACCCGGATATAGCGCGACTGATGTGATCCATGGCGCAAGTCGCCCTCTGAGCGTGGATCGCTCAGAGGCGCGTCCGAGCGCGAGGCGGTGCCGCGCATCAGCCCCCGTCCCGGCTGCACCCCGTCCAAAAGCCGCTGCACCCGCGCGGCCAGTTCCGGCGTATAGGCCGCAATCGGTTGGTGAATCCGCAACATCGGTTTCATGAATTTCTCCGACAGACGCCAACCCGAGGGAAAACACAGCGCGCCGCCGGTCAGCACGCTTTGCCGGCTTGCGCCGCTCGGGTCCGGTTGCATCAGGCAGAAATCATTTTGCATCAGCCGGGCGAGGGTCTTGATCGGCGCGCCCCGATTCAGCGGCACGGTGACGCCATCGGGACGGGTCACCGCGTCTTGTGAGGCCGCAAACCCCAAGCCCGGCAAAAGCCCCAACACCATATCATATAATTCCTCGGCGGCTGGCCGGGCGCTCTCATCCAACCCCATGACCTCATCGGGCTGGGTCGCAATCAAATGATCGCGCAACGCCATTTGCGCACCGTAGGCCGTATCGACCTCAAGCCAAGTCTCAAGCTCAAACGGCACCACCCCCGGCAACCGCCGGGTGCGCGGGTCCACCCAGGGGGCAAAGCTCAGTTTTGTCTGTAGAATCTGTTCCATAGACCCTAGACTGCACCGGAAACAGGGGCGCGGAAAGAGGCCAGATCATATCATGGATGAGGCCAGCAAGATCAGGGTTTGAACACGCTTTCCAAGGCCGGGGCGGTCAGCTCAAACTGTCGATCCGAGGTGATATAAGCATCGCCATGCAGCCGCGCGATCGGTTGATAGGTCTCGGGGTCCACATAGCGGCCTTCACTGTCCAGACAGTCCCGACGCACATGCATCCGCACCACCTCAAGGATCACCAAAACCCGGTTCGGCCAGTCCAAAATCCGCTCCACCCGGCATTCAAACACGCAAGACGCGCCCACAATGCGCGGCGCGTCAACGGCATCACAATCCGTGGTCTCGACCCCAGCCAAGGACAGCTCATCCACACCATTGGGCACCGACAGCCCGGCGATCAACATCGTGTCCGCCAAAGCCATATCGACCATGTGAATGGCGCAGACGCCACTGCGGCGGATATTGGCGGCAGTATCTTTTTCCTGATCCGGTTTAGAGGCGATGCCCAGCACCAAAAGCGCGGGATCGGAGGACATGACGTTGAAAAACGACATCGGAGCGGCGTTGTTGCTACCGTCCGCATTGCGGGTCGTGACCAGGGCGATGGGCCGAGGGCCAACAAAATTGGTCAACAGGCGATAGCGATCGCGGGCGGGAAGTGTGGTGAAATCGAACTGCATCGGGACCTCTCCATCGGTTCGGCCCAAACAAGCAGACTGCGCGCGGATTGGCAACGCGCCGAGGGGCCTCCCCCGGCGCTTGCGTGATTTATGCCATCTCGGTGAGGCTTTTTTGCGCCTCGGCCTCATACGCGGCGGTTTGCGCGATGGCCGGCTGAGCCCCACAGCGGGCCACCCAGTCCTTGATCACCGGCACGTCTGGCAAAGCCTGCGGGAACCACAAGAACGGCGAGGCCACAAGCAGATCGACGACGCTATAGCGCGCGCCCAAAAGGTAATCGCGGCCCTCTAACCCTGCCGCCAGCGCAGTGATTGCCTCCGGCAAGCCACGAAAGGTTGAGGTCAACACCGGATGGCTGATCTCGGCGACATTGAGCACAAAGACCGGTTCCAACACATTCCCATACCACGCCATCCAAGACAGCATCGTCGCCCGCCCCGGCGCCCCAACTTTGGGCGCGAAATCGGAGGGAAACCGATCACAAAGGTACAGCATGATCGCATTGGTTTCGCGGATCGTCTCGCCGTCTTCGGTGACCAAAAACGGCACCTTGCCCTCAGGATGGGGATTGTTTGGATCGCGCCCGCCCGAACCGTCCTGACGCGGTATGTCGGTGAGGCGGATGTCGATCTGATCCATGACATCGAGGGCCGTCAACAGGGTGATGATCCGTGTCGAGCGCGAATTGGGAGAGTGATAAAGCGTCAGCATGGGATGTCCTTTTTGCTTTGCGTATGACCAACACTCTGGCACCCTGCTGCTGACAGTTTCCGTCAGGAGACATGTTGGAGGATGAGGCGAAAGGAGCACATATGAGCAAATCTGACCGCCTGTTTCGTGTCATGCACCTGTTTCGCTGCCTGCCCGCCCCGGTCACGGCGGCCCGGATGGCGGAGGAGTTGGGCGTCTCTGAACGCACGCTTTACCGCGATATTGAGAGCCTGCGTGTTGCAGGCGCGCGGATCGAGGGTGAAGCGGGGTTGGGATTTACCCTGTCCGAGGACATCGCTTTGCCTCCCCAGACATTAAGTCAGTTGGAGATTGAAGCGTTGGTCCTGGGCCTCTCTGAGGTGCAACATCGTGGCGACCCGGCGCTGGCACAGGCGGCGCGCGATGCATTGGCCAAAATCACCGCCACCCTGCCCGAGGACAAGCAACGCCACATCCATCATGCCGTGGGCCTTGTGCATCGCTATCAAACACCTGCGGTGCCCTCGGTGGATATGTCCGATCTGCGCGAGGCCTGTTGGCAAGAGCGCGCGATCCAAATCACCTATCGCGACCGCGCGGGTGTGATGAGCGACCGCGTGATCTGGCCCTTGGCCATTGTCTATCTGGACCACGAATTGATGCTCTTGGCGTCTTGCCAACTCAGACGGGCATTTCGGCAATTCATCGTCAGTTCGATCGCCGGTTTCACACTTTTGGACGAGAGTTTTCGCCCCCACCGCGTCCGACTTTTACGCAACTATATTGCCGAATTGAAAACCCGCCATGTGATCGCCCCGGCCGGTGATCGCCCCAGCCTGTGACAACGGCGTAAAATCATCTAGAACGGCAAGAGGTAGCGTTTAAAGCACCGCTTTGACCGCCTCGGGTGGCCGCCCCAGCGCCACACCTTTGGCTGTCTCGACAATCGGCCGCTCCATCAGGCGCGGATGGGCGGCAATGGCGTCCAAAATCGCCTCTGGGTCTGATGTCGCACTCACACCCATCTCCTTTGCCTCCGCCTCGTTGGCCCGCAAAAACGCCGCCGCAGACAGGCCGGAGCGGGCCACAAGCTCGGCCAATTTGGCGCGTGACACCGGGGTCTCAACGTAGAGCACCACCTCGGGCGTGATCCCTTCGGCCCGCAAAAGCGCCAAGGTTTCGCGGGATTTGGAACAGCGGGGATTGTGATAGATCGTTGTCATGGCGCGCCTTTTCAACCTGAGTTTGAAACGCAGAATGGGTCGAGACGTCCCAGGGGGCAATATGAACAAATCAGGAAACCGATTGTTTTCGTTCCACCCCTGTTCACGGTTATCACACGTTAACCTTTCGCCCCTAAATATAAATTCATGAAACACCTGCTCTCTCATATTCCGCTGCCCACTGGCGAAGTTTTGTTGCTCGTCCCGTTCTTTGCCGTGATGATTTTGGCGGGATAGCGCCTTTTCCACATGCCCTGCCCTCTCTCAGGGCCCGATATTGCGATGTTCTCGCGACCCGGCTCATCACCATCCCCCTCATCCCTCCGGGTGGTGGTGAGCCGGGACATTTACGCATCCTTCATAATCATCTTGAGAACGTCGATGCTTGAAACCGCCTAAACACATGGTAGGGTCGCCCAAATCGCGAATGGGAGGACCATCATGACAGACCGAAAACTGGGCTTTGACACGCTGCAAGTTCACGCAGGCACCGAACCAGATCCCACCACCGGCGCGCGCCAAGTGCCGATTTATCAAACCACATCCTATGTCTTCAAAGACGCGGCCCATGCGGCGCGCCTGTTCAACCTTGAAGAGGTCGGCTACATCTATTCGCGCCTGACCAACCCGACGGTGATGGCGCTGGCCAACCGGATTTGCGCGCTTGAAGGCGGCGCGGGGGCCGTGACCTGTTCGTCCGGTCACGCGGCGCAAATCATGGCGCTGTTTCCGTTGATGATGCCGGGCTGCAATGTTGTCGCCTCGACCCGGCTTTACGGCGGCACGCTGACGCAGTTTTCCCAGACCTTCAAACGCTTTGGCTGGTCGGCGAAATTCGTCGATTTCGACGATTTCGACGCGGTGCGCGACGCGATTGACGACAACACCCGCGCGATTTTCTGTGAAACCATCGCCAACCCCGGTGGCGTGATTTCCGATCTCGACGCGCTTGGCGCGATTGCCAAATCGGCGGGCTTGCCGTTGATCGTCGACAACACAACGGCCACGCCCTATCTGTGCAACCCGATCAAACACGGCGCCACTTTGGTGGTGCATTCGACCACGAAATACCTCACCGGCAATGGCACGGTGACCGGCGGCTGCGTGGTCGACAGCGGCACGTTTGACTGGGCCACCTCGGGCAAATTCCCGTCCCTGTCCGAACCCGAACCCGCCTATCACGGCCTTGATTTCGTGGACACATTTGGCCCTGCGGCCTTTACGTTCCATTCCATCGCCATTGGGTTGCGTGATCTCGGCATGACGATGAACCCGCAAGCGGCGCATTATACGCTGATGGGGATCGAAACCCTGAGCCTGCGGATGCAAAAACACGTCCAAAACGCGCGTGAAATTGCGAGCTGGTTGGAAGGCGATGATCGGATCGAGGCGGTGACCTACGCTGGCCTGCCCTCCTCCCCCTATTACGATCTGCAAACCCGGATTTGCCCGCGCGGGGCGGGGGCATTGTTCACCGTGGCGCTCAAAGGCGGCTATCAGGCCTGTGTCGATACGGTCGCGAAGCTCGAATTGTTCTCGCATGTGGCCAATTTGGGCGACACCCGCTCGCTGGTCATTCACCCGGCGTCCACGACCCACAGCCAGTTGACCGAAGCCGAATTGATCAAAGCGGGCGCAGGCCCGAATGTCTTGCGTCTGTCGATCGGGATTGAGGATGCCAATGACCTGATCGCGGATTTGGACGCGGCACTGTCTTAAATCTTATCCCTATAAAATTGCAAAACCCGCCAGACTCTGGCGGGTTTTTCTTTGCGCATATGGACGATTGAACTTTGTTTGTAGAGCGCACAAATCTCAGTTTGCGTCACCCGCCGCCTTCGCGATCTCGGGTTTGATGTATTTTTCCATGATCTCAACCGTGATCGGCCCGGCAAAGCGGTAGGAGATTTTTCCTTCTCCATCAATGACATAGGTCTCTGGCACGCCATAGACACCCCATTCAAGCGCGGTGCGCCCCGGCTCATCCGCGCCAATCGCTGTGTAGGGATTGCCGAGATCGTCGAGAAAGCCCAAAGCATTCGGCGCTTCGTCTTTGTAATTGATGCCATAAATGGTCACACCCGCCTCTTGCAACATCTTGAGTTGCGGGTGTTCGGCGCGGCAGGGCGCACACCAAGAGGCCCAGTAATTGACCAGTTTGACGCCGGGCAGGTCCAGCATCTCATCACTCAAAGGCGGCAGATCGCCCAAAGGCGTGACCGAGGCGATGGAGGGCGTGTCGCGCCCCAGTTGCGAGCTTGGCAATTGCTGCGCATCTTCGCGCCCCATGCCGAACCTAGCAAGACCGAAAAAAACCAGCGCAACAACAAGAGGTAAAGCCATTAAAGGATTGATCTTAGCCATGAGTGCGACGCTCCTCTGCCTGTTTCAACAGGCGTTTCATTTTCACGGATCGCGCCAAAGAGCGCCAAATCAGCCCCGCCAAAAGCAAAACTGTGATCCCGTAAGCGGCCAAAACATCGCCCGCGTATTTTCCCAAATCTGGCATCATTGGCCTTGGACCCTTTCGCGCATCTCCAACGCATGTAAACGCCGCGCGCGGATTTCGGTCCGGGTGCGCAGCAGGACAAGCGTGACAAACAGTAATATGAACCCGGCAATGGCGACCAAGGCCGGGTACCAATAGACATCGGCGACGTTTTCCTGCGCATCGAGTGACAATGACGCGCCTTGGTGCAGGCCTTGGTTCCAGAAATTCACCGCATAGCGCGACAACAACGCAAAGACCGAGCCGACAAGGCATAAAACCGAGGTCAGATCGGCAGCAGTGTCGGGATTTTCAATCGCCTCCCAGAGCGCCATGTATCCGATATAAAACAATAAAAGGATGAGAAACGAGGTCAGCCGCGGGTCCCATTCCCAATAGGTCCCCCACATCGGCTTGCCCCAAATCGCCCCGGTGATGAGCGCAATCAACGTCATCGTCATGCCAATCGCCGCGGCGGATTTCGCGGCCAGCGCGGAGACATGGTGACGGCGCACGATCCAAATCAGAGAGGCCACCAACATCATCCCCCAGATGTTGATCGCCATCATCGCGCTTGGCACATGCAGGTAAAAGATTTTGACCGTTGCGCCCTGACGATAGTCATCGGGGGTAAAGAAAAACCCCCAAACCAACCCAATGATAAAAATACAGGCCGAGAGAACCGACAAAAGCGGCAAAGCCCGGTCCGTCCACGCCATGAATTTTCGCGGGTTTGCCCATTCCCAGATGGATGCCATTGATCCTCATCTCCCTTGATCGCGCGTCACCTTACGGGCAACGGCGCGCTATCTCAACTCACCTTAAAGCGACCCGAATGGCGGCGGCTGCGGCAAAGGGCAGCAAAGCCACCGATCCGGCGGTGATCCCGGCCTGCATCGCCAAAGGTGTCGCCACCAAAAACCCGCCCGCACCGCGACGGATCACTTCGGCGCCAAAAATCAGGGTCGGGATGTAAAGCGGCAGAACCAAGAGGCTCATCAACAAGCCGCCGCGTTTGAGCCCCACGGTCAGCGCCGCGCCAAACGCACCAATGAACGACAGTGCGGGCGTGCCGATCAGCAGCGTGACCATGAGCCAACGGTAGGCGGCACTGTCCAGATGCAACAAAAACCCCAATGCGGGGGCAGCAAGCACCAAAGGCAGGCCGGTGGTGATCCAATGCGCCAGCGCTTTGACCGCGACCACGCCTTCAAGTGGGATTGGTGCGGTGGCCAGCAAATCAAGCGACCCATCCTCGAAATCCAGCGCAAAAATCCGGTCGAGCGAAAGAAGGCAGGCAAGCAGCGCCCCAACCCACAAAATCCCCGGCGCAATCGCCATCAGGCGTTCGGAATTTGGCCCCACGCCAAAGGGCACCAGCGTCACCAAAATCAGGAAAAACCCAAGACCCAAGCCAAATCCGCCGCCAGACCGAAACGCCAATGCGAGGTCGCGCCAAAACAGCCGGATCATAGAAACGCCTCATCAAAATCGTCGCGCACCACGTCCATGCGGGCTTTATAGGGGGTGACGTCAAACACGGTTTCTTCAAAGCCCAATTGGATATGGGTGGCGATGATGGCCGCGCCGCCAGAGGCCAGATGGGCTTTGACGGCCGCCGCGAACAGCGCCACCGAGGCCACGTCCAGCGACACGGTGGGTTCATCCAAGACCCAGACCGGGCGGTGGGTGACCATTAGCCGCGCCAATCCCAAACGACGCTTTTGCCCGGCGGAGAGATTGCCCGCCGGACGCTCGGACAAGCTGTCCAAATTGAAATCACGCAGAGCCGGTTCAATATCGCGACCGCCATAAACCCCGGCCCAGAACATCAGGTTCTCGCGCACGGTCAGCGTTGATTTCAACCCGTCCGCATGGGCCGCATAGGCAACCGTATCAGGGGCAGCGTCAACCGTGCCCTCGTAGGGCGGTTGCAACCCGGCGAGCGTGCGCAGCAACGTGGTTTTGCCCACGCCATTGGGGCCACGCAGCACCAAAATCTCGCCTGTCGACACGTCGAAATTCAGCCCCTCAAGAACTGGCATCCCGCCGCGCGCCACCGTCAGATTTTTCACAGAAATCAGCTTCATCCGCCCACCCTACTCGGCCTTACCCGCGTCTCACACCGCTAAAAGTGCAACTGCGACACGACGCCCCTCGGAGGCCAGTACATTGTAGGTGCGCGCCGCTGTGGGAGTGGCCATCGGTTCAAGCCCGATCTCTGCCGCCTCAAACACTTCGCGAAACTCTTTTGGCAAATGGGTCATGTCTGGACCTGTCCCGATGATGATGAAATCAATCTGGTCCTTCAACTCCAACAGGCTGTCACGGTCGGCATAGCCGCCCCAAGGCACCACCTTGGCCCCACACAAAAGCACAGCCCCCTGATGCACCTGTCCGGCGATGCGGAACATGCCGGGGCCATAGCCCTCCACTGGGATCGCGTCTTCAAAAGGCATTTCGTTGAAGTGCATGATACGGCTCCTCTTCGTGGCTCATTTTGTGGCAAAAAGGCCCGCGCGGGCGGCGGACCTCTTTATCGTGACTTAAATACTCATCCTAAGGCGACGCGATCACACCGCGCTGCCGTCCGTTTGGATGCCCGGAGTCGGCTCTTTCTTGTCCCAGTCGCGTTTGACGCCAAGCCACAACAAAATGTTGGAGGCGACAAACACCGACGACCATGTCCCAACCACAACGCCCAGCGTCATGGCGAACACAAAGCCCCGGATCACGTCGCCGCCCAGGACCAAGAGCGCGATGAGCGCCACCAAAGTGGTGCCCGAGGTCATGATCGTGCGCGACAGGGTTTCGTTGATCGACAGGTTCAACACCCCGCCCAGTTCGAGTTTCTTATACTTGCGCAGGTTCTCCCGCACCCGGTCAAACACCACCACGGTATCGTTGAGCGAATACCCGACGATGGTCAAAAGGGCGGCGATGATGGTCAGGTCGAATTGAATGCCCAAAATCGCGAAAATCCCGATGGTGATCGCCACGTCATGGACCAGGGCGATGACCGCGCCCAAGGCAAATTGCCATTCGAACCGCAGCCAGATGTAGAACAACACGGCGACGATGGCGGCGGCCACAGCTTCGACCGCGGTCCAGATCAATTCGCCCGACACCTTCGGCCCGACGGATTCGACGGAGGGGAAGGTGATCGACGGATCGACGGTTTTAAGCGCGGCTTCGACGGCCGCGATGGTTTCCGGCGTGATCGCTTCGACCTCGTCCTGGGCCTGAATGCGGACCATGGCGACATGTTGGTCCTCGGCGAAATTCGGGTCGAACACTTCGGTGATCGAAATGTCGCCCAGCCCCAGCGTCGACATGGCACTGCGGTATTCGGCAACATCAACGGCGGTTTCGGATTGGGTCCGAATGGTGGTGCCGCCTTTGAAATCAATGCCGAAATTCAGGCCCATGGCCAAGAAGGCGACAACAGAGACCACGACCAACACCGCGGAGAGACCAAAGGTCGCCTTGGCGCGTTTGAAAAAATCGATGGTGGTTTCGCCCGGCACAAGTTGGAAACCCTTGAGCGTCCAGCCTTTGCGGTTTTTGCGACCGTACCACCACACGACCATGGCGCGGGTCACATAGATCGCGGTGAACACCGAGGTGATCAGACCCAGAACCAGCGTCACGGCAAAGCCTTTGACCGGGCCAGAGCCCATGACAAACAGGATCGCGGCGGTGATAAAGGTGGTGATGTTGGCGTCAATAATGGCCGAAAGCGCCTTTTCATAGCCAAGCTCAATCGCGCGCCCCACACCTTTGGCGGTTTTCAATTCCTCGCGAATACGCTCGAAAATCAACACATTCGCGTCCACCGCCATGCCGACGGTCAGGACGATCCCGGCGATGCCCGGCAGGGTCAATGTGGCGCCAATGGCGGAGAGAAGGCCAAACAACAGCCCGACGTTGATGATCAACGCGAGGTTGGCGAAGAGGCCAAACAACCCATAGGACACGCCCATGAACAAAAGCACGGCGGCAAAGGCGACGACCGTGGCGATGCGTCCGGCGGCGATACTGTCGGCGCCGAGTTCCGGCCCGATGGTGCGTTCTTCCAAAAAGTTGATCTTGGCCGGCAGTGCGCCCGCGCGCAGCAACACCGAAAGATTGGTGCTTTCCTCTACCGTAAAGGACCCGGTGATCTGGCCCGAACCACCGCGAATGGCATCTTGGATGCGCGGAGCGGAGATCACCTCGTTGTCGAGCACAATGGCAAACAAAGCGCCGACATTGGCCGCCGTGTAATCGCCAAATTTGCGCGCGCCGGTCGGGTTAAACCGGAACGACACCGCCGGGCGACCGTTTTGGTCAAACACTGGCTGGCTGTCGGTCAACTCGTCGCCGGACACAACGGCGGTGTTTTCGAGGATGTAATACACACCCGGCTCATTCACAGAGGGCGCGATGAAATTGCGCGCGCCGGGGGCCTCATCAGGATTGGTGGTGCGCCCCACGACCGGGTTAAAGGTCAGTTTCGCGGTGGTGCCGATCAGGGCTTTGAGTTCGGCGGCGGAGCCGATGCCCGGCACCTGAATAAGAATGCGGTTTTCGCCTTGGCGCTGGATTGTCGGTTCGCGCGTGCCGACCTCGTCCACACGGCGGCGGATAATTTCGAGCGACTGCTGCAAAGTGCGATCATCGGTGGCGGCTTTTTCAGCTTCCGACAATTGAATGGTGATCACGTCCCCCGTGGCGGACACGTCGATGTCATTTTGCCCCGCAGAGGTCAGCGACACCACCGGCGTGCCGAGTTTGCGGACACTCGCGAGTGCGGCTTCCATGCCGGAAGGTTCGGAAATACGCACGCGGAGCTGGCCCGCAGGCGCGTCAATGCGGCGGATCGTGCCCACCGTGGCGCGCTCATCACGCAACGCATCGCGCACATCCGGCCAAAGCGCATCCATCCGTGCGCCGTAGACCTCGGCAACCTCAACTTCGCCCAAAAGATGCGCCCCACCGCGCAAATCAAGGCCCAAATTGACCAGATTGGACGGCAAAAACGACGGCCAGGCGTCGCGCGCTGCGGCGCGTTCGGGCGTCTCGCCGGATTTTTCAATCGCTGCAATGGCGTCATTATGGCCTTCGACCCGCGGGTAAAAGGCGTTTGGCAGCGCCCCCAAAAGGCCAAGGGCGACGAGCCCCCAGATGACGATCCGTTTCCAAAGAGGGAGTTGCAGCATGTTGGGAGCCTGAGCGATTTGGTCTGAAAAGGGAAAGGCCCGCGCGTGTGCCCGGGCCTTGGATGTTTTTGGGACTTAAGCGGCCGGTTCGGTTTTTGACACCACGTTGGCCAGCGTGCCTTTTTGAACGCGCACTTTCACGCCCTCGGCAATCTCGACCTCAAGCGTGCCATCTTCGCGCACTTTCGCCACTTTGCCCATCAAACCACCTGCGGTGATCACCTCGTCGCCCCGGCGCACAGCTTCAATCATCGCGCGATGCTCTTTGGCTTTCTTTTGCTGCGGGCGGATCATCAGGAAATACATGATCGCGAAAATCGCAATCAGCGGTGCGAATTGCATGATCGGGTTAGCGGCAGCGCCACCGGCAGCTTGAGCATAGGCAGGAGTTACGAACATTTGGTCGTCCTTTTGTCAGTCATTCATCTGTCAGAGCGGCCCCTCGCCACCCCATAAAGTCGCCGCGCACCCTATAGTGGGCCTTGGACCTTGGCAAGCAATGCCCGCCACGTTTCACGCGCCTGTCATCCGTCGATAAAACGACATCAAAAACGGCTCACAAAAACCGCCCGCCGCGCTCGATCACTTCGATCTTGTAGCCATCCGGGTCGGTGACGAAAAAGAACTTGGTCACGCGGGTGCCCGCAGGCGCGAAATCGACGATCTTGCCGGGATTAAGCCCAGCCGCCTCCATCCGCGCATGTTCCTCGGCGAGATTTTTAACCGAAACGGCGAAATGGCCGTAGCCATTGCCAAGATCATAAGGCTCGGTGGTGGATTTGTTGACGGTCAGTTCCAGTTCAAAGGCAGACTCGGGGTTTGACAGGTAGATCAGCGCAAACTCCGGGAAGTCCAATTTCTCCGCCACATCTAACCCAAACGCCGCCTGATAAAACGCCACCGAGCGCGCTTCCTCTAAGACACGGATGCAGGAATGGATGGCTTGGGCTTGCATGGGCGTATCTGTCATGGGTCTCGGTCCTTTGGGCTTTTCATAGAGGTGGTTTGAGCTTCATATGGGGAGGCCATACCCATTTGCATAGAGCCTTTCGATGACTGATTTTATGACCCGCCTGACCCAGATGCTGTCCACCCCATGGGTTCCATGGATCATTTTAGGCGTAATCTCTGTGGGGGTCTTGCTTGGGCAGGTTCAGAAACACGTGCCCGATGATCCGATTGCTCGAATTAAAAAAACATTTGGCGCCGAGGACATGCCGCATGGTGTAGCTTGGCGATTGTCCTTTTGTGGATCGCACTCGGTGCGGTTCTGGCTGCGGGACTTTTGACGCTCTTGGCCGAAATCGCATGGAGTACCCTGCGGCCCGAAACAGCGGCGGGTGAGAGCGACTTTCGTTTTCTGCTCACCAAGACAACAGCGCTTACCGCCGTGCTGGGCGGTTTGATCGCCCTGCCCTTTACGGCTTTGCGTCTCAAACACACCGCCACCCAAACCCGCCATGCCGAGGATGTGTTATTCAATGAAAAACTCAATGACGCCAACACCGACCTTCATGCGCGGTATCAAACGACAGAAAAGCAGGAAGACGGCACATATGTCGACATTTGGAAAGACGACATTATACGGAGAAACGGCGCGATTGATCGGTTGGAAGCCCTGGCGATTGAACGGCCAGTGATGGCTCCCCGGATTGCGCGAATGTTGTGCGTGTATTTGAAAGAGATGTCGCGGGAATATCCGGCAGAGCCAGCCCCGGAAGATGTCAGGGAGATTTTTCCGTGGGTTCACAACCTCAGCGTCAAACGCTCCGACATGGAGAGCGCCGCACAGGTCTTGGGACGCATGGCAAAAGCGACCGGGATTGATCCCCAAATCCTCGCCATCGACCTACGTGGTGTCAACCTTCAGGCGATGGATCTGAGTGATCTAAACTTTGCCAAAGCGAACTTGGGAGAAGCCCACGCCGATGGCGCGTTTTTATTCAATACCACCCTAAAGGACGCGCACTTACACTACGTGTCTCTTGTAAAAGCAATTGCAAGAAATGTTGACTTCACGAATTGTATTATGGAGTCAAGCTACCTCATTGGTGCCAACCTTCGTGGCTGCAATTTTGAAAATGCTTGCCTTAACGCGTCCGACCTAACTTATGCTGACGTCGACCAATCCTACTTCAAATCGACATTCTTCGATGGAAACACCAACTTTGACGTCAGAGACATTGGTCGAGCTTCGTTTAGAGACACAGACTTAACTGATTTGGAAATCGACGTTCAAATGTTTGAACATGCGTTTGGCGACGCATCTGTTCTCATTGAGCCGTTTCCAGAGCATTGGCCAGACTATGAATTAGACGACGAAGAATTCGAACGAGAAAACGAGGAATGCACCGTGTTTGGCATGGGCGCCTACATCCCCCCGCAACTCCGCACACCGCCCGAACAACTCGCCGTTGATCCCCCCTGCCCGCTGAGGCATAAGCCTAGCTAAGATCAAATCACTTCTGAGGACTCCCCCGATGCATGACATCAAGGCCATTCGCGAAAATCCTGACGCATTTGACGCTGCTTTGGCGCGGCGGGGGTTGTCTGGGGTGTCGTCCGAGGTGCTGGCACTCGACGCGGATCGGCGTGCCAAAATTGCGGCGGCAGAGGATGCCAAGGCGGAACAGAACAAGGCTTCTAAACTTGTGGGTGCGGCCAAGGCCAAGGGCGACGAGGCGGAATTTGAGCGTCTGCGCGCGCTTGTAGCCGACAAAAAGGCAGAAATTGCCCGACTGACGGACGAGGCCAAGGACGAGGACGCCCGGCTCACCGACATGCTGGCCCGCATCCCCAACCTGCCCGCCGCCGACGTGCCCGAGGGCAAGGATGAGAGCGAGAATATCGAGATCAAGCGCTGGGGCAATGTGCCCAGCTATGACTTTGATCCGAAAGAACATTACGACATCACAGCCGTCTCCAAAGCGATGGATTTCGAGACCGGAGCCAAGATTTCCGGCGCGCGGTTTGTGGTGCTCAAAGGCGCTGTGGCGCGCATCCACCGGGCACTGTCGCAATTCATGCTCGACACCCATGTGGACGAAAACGGCCTGACGGAGATCAACACGCCGGTGATCGTCAAAGATGAGGCGATGTATGGCACCGATAAGTTGCCGAAATTCGGTGAGGACAGCTATCAGACCACCAACGGCTGGTGGTTGATCCCGACCTCCGAGGTGCCGCTGACCTATTCGGTGGCTAATGATATTTTGGACGAGGCCGCGTTGCCGATCCGCATGACCGCGCATTCGCTGTGCTTCCGCTCCGAGGCCGGGTCGGCGGGCCGCGACACGTCGGGCATGTTGCGCCAGCACCAGTTTGAAAAGGTCGAAATGGTCTCGATCACCCACCCGGACGCGAGCGACGCGGAGCAAAAACGCATGTTGGCCTGTGCCGAGGGCATCCTTGAAAAGCTCGGAGTGCCTTACCGCACGGTGGCGTTGTGCACCGGCGACATGGGCTTTGGCGCGCGCCGCACCTTTGACATCGAGGCGTGGTTGCCGGGCCAAAACACCTATCGCGAAATCTCCTCGGTCTCGACCACGGGCGATTTCCAAGCCCGCCGCATGAACGCCCGGTTCAAACCCGCCGATGGTGGCAAGCCGGAGTTTGTGCATACGCTCAATGGCTCGGGTCTGGCCGTGGGGCGGTGTTTGATTGCGGTGCTGGAAAACGGTCAAAACGCCGATGGTTCAGTGACATTGCCCGACGTGCTTGCGCCATACTTGGGCGGCAAATTGACCCTGACCGTCGAGGGCGTCTTGGCCTAACGGGCCAACCGCACCTCGCATGATCGTCTGACAAACGGCACCCTTGCCATTCCAGCCCCGCTATGGCCACCAGTTTTGGCGGCTATGACTCCTTGCTCTTTCCGGTTCCACAGGGCAATGCACAAGGCAATGTACCGCTCTATCGGCTGGGCAGGGCTTGGGCTTTGATCGCGAGTGTGATACACAATTGGGGTACGCATTGGGGCGAGGCCATTGTCGCCGCCTTCGCGGCGATGATCCATTTGCCGCCGTCCGCAAAAACGCGCGCAGAATCGTGATTTGAGCCGGAAAGACCTATGTCCAAACCATCAGGCCATATCGCCCAACATGGGTTTCCCGAAGATCAACGCCCCACAGTCGCCGCCCTGTTTTGGGAGGCGTTCAAGGCCAAGCTAGGTCTGTTGATGCGACCGGAAGAGACGGCGCTGAAATTTCTCACCCAGGAGGCCGATCCGTTACATGCCCTGTGTGTTCTGGACGAAGAGGGCACGCTTTTGGGCGTTGCGGGGTTTAAGACCGACACAGGCAGCTTTGTCGGTGGCGGGCTGTCGGACTTGGCACAGGCCTATGGCTGGCTCGGGGCGCTTTGGCGCGCTGTCGGCCTCTCGCTATTAGAGCGCGACCTTCAGCCCGGCGTGTTGACCATGGACGGTATCTTTGTTGCCCCGCAGGCCCGCGGAATGGGCATTGGCACCACGCTTTTGCAAGCGATCAAAACCGAAGCGGCGGCACAGGGCTGCCATGCCGTCCGCCTTGATGTGATCGACATCAATCCCCGCGCCCATGCGCTGTATGACCGTGAGGGGTTTGTCGCGCAAAAGACCGCACAGATCGGGCCGCTGCGTCATCTGTTTGGATTTCAAAGCGCGACGGAAATGCGGTTTGCTCTTAGCCCGGTTGCGGACGCGGCGCGCAGCCCGTGAGGATGGGCAGCGTAGCATCGAGGTCACAAACCATCTGTGTGCCATCCTCCGTCGCCTCGCCTGCCCCCTTTCAGGTCCGTTTCAACGCCTGTTGTGCCACGTCCATGACGTGATCCGAAAGCGACAGATCCGCCATATCTGCCGCGCTGACCCAAGCGGCCGCCATCGCATCATCATCGGCCAGCGGCACCCCGGATTTATAGGCACAGGCCACGGCGACCAAAAGGAAATGATGCATCACCTCGGCGCCATCGCGATCAATCAATTCGACATGCCCGATCACCTCGCCCGCCGTGGCCGTCACGCCGGTCTCCTCATGGAGTTCACGCGCGGCGGCTTCGACCAAACTCTCGCCAAGCTCGACATGCCCGCCGGGAAAGCCCCAAAGCCCGGCATCGGGCGGATTGCGGCGCTGCACCAAAAGGAATTTGCCCTCATGCAGACAGACCGCCAACACCGCAAGTTTTGGAATTTGAGGCACAGTTTGGCTCATCAAGCTACTCCGCCGCCTTGCGCGCTTTGATCCTTTCTAGCATCGGTTTGAGGTAGCGCCCCGTGTGGCTTGCCTCGACCTCGGCCACCTGTTCGGGCGTGCCGGAGGCGACAATGCGCCCGCCGCCATCGCCGCCTTCAGGGCCAATGTCGATGATATAATCGGCGGTCTTGATCACATCGAGATTGTGTTCGATCACGATCATCGAATTGCCCTGATCGACCAGTTCATGCAACACCTCAAGTAGCTTTTTGACGTCTTCGAAATGCAGCCCCGTGGTGGGTTCGTCCAAGATGTAAAGCGTGCGGCCCGTGGCGCGTTTCGACAGCTCTTTCGACAACTTCACCCGTTGGGCTTCGCCACCTGACAGCGTCGTCGCCTGTTGCCCAACCTTGATATAGCCAAGCCCCACACGCACTAGCGCATCCATCTTTTCGCGGATCACCGGAACGGCTTTGAAGAACTCCTGTGCGTCTTCAACCGTCATATCAAGAACGTCAGCTATGCTTTTGCCTTTAAACTGAATTTCCAGAGTTTCACGATTGTATCTCTTGCCGCGACAGGTCTCGCATTCGACGTAGACATCGGGCAGGAAATGCATCTCGATCTTGATCACGCCATCGCCCTGACAGGCCTCACACCGCCCGCCTTTGACGTTGAACGAAAACCGCCCCGGCTTATACCCGCGGGCTTTCGATTCCGGCAGACCGGCGAACCAATCGCGGATCGGGGTGAAGGCCCCGGTGTAGGTCGCGGGGTTGGAGCGCGGGGTGCGACCGATCGGGCGTTGGTCGATGTCGATGACCTTATCGAGGTGCTCAAAGCCTTTGATCGTCTCACACGGCGCCGGCGTTTCCCGCGCGCCGTTCAGTTTGGTGGCGGCGTTTTTATACAGCGTCTCGATGGTCAGCGTCGATTTCCCGCCACCGGACACGCCGGACACACAGATGAATTTGCCCAGCGGGAACTCCGCCGTCACCTCTTTGAGATTGTTGCCGGTGGCTTTGACCACGGTCAGCGTCTTGCCATTGCCTTTGCGCCGCTTGCTTGGCACCGACACTTCGCGGGTGCCCGCAAGATATTGCCCGGTGAGCGAGGCGGCGTCCGCTTCGATCTCTTGCGGCGTGCCTTTGGAGACGATTTGCCCGCCATGGACCCCCGCCCCCGGCCCCATGTCAAAGACGTAATCGGCCTCGCGGATCATATCCTCGTCATGCTCGACCACGATCACGGTGTTGCCCTGATCACGCAGGTTTTTCAGCGTGCCGATGAGGCGATCATTGTCGCGTTGGTGCAACCCGATGGAGGGCTCATCGAGCACATAAAGCACGCCCTGAAGCCCCGATCCGATTTGCGAGGCCAGCCGGATGCGTTGGCTTTCGCCGCCCGACAAGGTGCCCGCATTGCGCGACATGGTCAGGTATTCAAGGCCAACGTTGTTCAAGAACCCCAACCTCTCGCGGATTTCTTTGACGATGGCGCGGGCGATTTCTTGTTTTTGCGGCGAGAGCGCGTCCATCACACCGAGCGTCCACTCATAGGCCTGTTTGATCGACTTTTCGACCACTTGGCCGACATGAAGCAGTTCGGTTTCCCCATCGACAGCGGAGCCGATCTTAACCGCCCGCGCCGCTTCATTCAGGCGATAACCACCGCACAGCCCACAAGGCCGGTTGTTTTGGTAGCGTTCAAACTCTTCGCGCACCCAATTGCTGTCGGTTTCGCGGTAGCGGCGTTCCATGTTCGGGATCACGCCTTCAAAGCTGCGGGTCACCTCATAGACGCGGCCACCGTCATCATAGCGGAACGGGATTTCCTCTTTGCCAGAGCCGTAGAGAAAGACCTTTTGCACGTCCTCGGGGATGGATTTCCACGGCGTCGAGGCTTTGAAACCGTAATGTTTGGCCAGCGCTTCGATGGTCTGGAGGAAATAGGGCGTTTTGCCTTTGCGCCAGGGCGCGATGGCCCCGTCGGCAATTTTGAGCGCCGCATCGGGCACGACCAAGCGTTCGTCGAAAAACAGCTCGACCCCAAGCCCGTCACATTGCGGACAGGCCCCGAACGGCGCGTTGAACGAAAACAGCCGAGGTTCGATTTCCGAAATGGTAAAGCCCGAAACCGGACAGGCGAATTTTTCCGAAAAGGTCAGACGCTCTGGATCGCCCTCGCCCTCTTTCGGCGCGGTCTCCAAAATGGCGATGCCGTCGGCCAGATCAAGGGCGGTGCGCAGGCTGTCGGCCAGACGGGTTTCCAATCCCTCACGCACCACCAAACGGTCCACCACCACGTCAATGTCATGGCGGAATTTCTTGTCCAATGTCGGCGGTTCATCGAGTTCGTAAAACGCGCCATCGACCTTGACCCGTTGAAAACCCTGTTTGCGTAACTCCAAGAATTCTTTGCGGTATTCGCCTTTGCGGTCGCGCACGATCGGCGCCAAAAGAAAGCCGCGCGTGCCCTCCTCCATCCGCATGATGATGTCGACCATGTCCTGAATCTGTTGCGCCTCAATCGGCTCACCTGTGGTGGGGCTATAGGGCGTCCCGGCGCGGGCAAAGAGCAGGCGCAGGTAGTCGTAAATCTCGGTGACCGTGCCCACGGTCGAGCGCGGATTTTTCGAGGTGGTTTTTTGCTCAATCGAGATCGCGGGCGACAGGCCTGAGATGTGATCCACATCCGGCTTGCCCATCATATCCAAAAACTGGCGGGCATAGGCAGACAGGCTTTCGACATAGCGGCGCTGGCCCTCGGCGTAGATCGTGTCAAAGGCCAAAGAGGATTTGCCCGACCCGGACAGGCCGGTGATCACCACCAATTCGTCACGCGGAATATCCACATCGACGTTTTTGAGATTGTGCTCGCGCGCGCCGCGCACTTCGATAGTTTTGAGTTCGACCATAGCCCACTTGCCCTCTGTCCACACCCGATCTGACCGGACTCTTTGCCCCGGCGCAGCCGCTCCCCATATCTAGGCGAGCGTGGCCTATGTTCCAACAGGAAAATAAGAACGTAACAAGAACTTTTGGCGTCTGTGCTGTTTTTTCCACCATCGGCACGCCCGGACAGGGCTTTGGTGATTTCATCACAGACACACGCTTGCCCTAAGGCCTAGAAGCAGCGCCAAGACATGCAACAGATTGCAAAGGTGAACTGAGATGTTTGGATTGTTTGGCGGTGGGCCGAAAATATCTGTGGATGAGGTCAAAGCCGGGCTGGCGCAAGGCACGATGATCTTGGTCGATGTGCGCGACAAGCAAGAGTTGCACATGACGGGTACAGCCAAAGGCGCGATCCATGTGCCGCTGACGGTGATTGCGGCGAAATGTGATCCGCGTTCGCCCGATTGCCTGCCCGCGTTCAAAGACACGAAACTTACCAAGGTACTGTACTGCGCCTCGGGGGCGCGCTCCTCAAATGCCGCCTCCCTGTTGAAACGGCTGGGCCATGAGGATGTGCAAAACCTCGGCGGGCTGCACAATTGGGTCGCCGCTGGTGGTGAGGTTGTAAACGTCTAACGCGCTTTCACCGCGCGTAAAACACAGAAAAGGCGACCATTTGGCCGCCTTTTATCAGTCTAACATTGAACGGATTATTCTGCGGCCTCAGACACCGTGCCCTCAAACTTCGCACCATCCGGGCGAATGACCGTGTCGGCAGAGCTGGCATCCGGGCCCATGTAATAGCCCCGGCGCGCGGTGAACCGCCCGGCGATGAAGCGCATGAATTCGGTCACCCGCGGCACATGGCGCAGGTCCGGGTGGGTCAAGACCCAAAGCGGCGTATGATCGGTCAGCTTCAGCCCCGGCACCCGCACCAAATGCGGGTCGCTGTCCCCCAGGAAATGCGCGGTGCGAACCATGCCCACGCCCTGACGCGCCAAAGCCATGGCCGTGATCATATCATCGGTACGCATCGCCACCCGACAGCTTGGCAGATCGGCAAAAAGCGCGGTCGGATTGGTCTGCGCCCAGGCCAAAAACGCGATATAAGGCAGATGCGTTTCGGTATCGCGCCCCTCGATCACGTCTTTATACTGTTCGATGAAACTCGGGGCGGCAAACCATCCGGCACGTTGCGACGACATCATCCGGCCCCAGAGGCTTTCCTCGGGCGATTGCGTCACCCGGATTGCCACATCGGCCTCGCGCCGGTGCAGGTTCAACACCTCCGTCGCGCCAACGATTTGCAAATCAATAGCCGGGTGCAGCTCTTTGAATGTTTTGAGATCCTGCGCGAAATGATTGTCGGCCAAAAGCGGCGGGATGGTGACTTTCAACTCGCCTTCTTCGGTCTCGTCGCGAGCGGCGAGCGCCATATCGAGCGCGACCATGCGCGCCTCGACCTCTTCGGCATGGGCAATCGCCACCTGCCCCGCTTCGGTCGGTTGCAGGCCGGAGGCAAGACGGGTGAAGAACCGCACTCCGGCAGTGTCTTCGGCCTTGGCCAATTGCCGCGACACGGTGGCATGGTTCACGCCCAGCACTCTGGCGGCGCCAGACAGGCCACCTTCACGCGCAACGGCGAGAATATAACGCAGAGAATCCCAGTCAGTCATATTGACACATTACATCACATCTATTTGCGCACAAGGGGCGCGCTATCTTGCAGGCTTTGCCCATATGTATTTATGAAACGATATGGTTTTGCAAATAAAAAGCGCCCCGAAGCCGGGGCGCTTTTCTCACTCAAAGCGGCGTCAGCTTAAATATGCAGTGCACGGCCATAGGCGTCGAGCACCGCTTCATGCATCATTTCCGACATGGTCGGGTGCGGGAAGACCGTGTTCATCAGGTCTTCTTCGGTGGTCTCAAGTTCGCGACCGATGACGTAGCCCTGGATCATTTCGGTGACTTCCGCGCCGACCATATGCGCGCCCAAAAGCTCGCCGGTTTTGGCATCAAACACGGTTTTCACCAGACCCTCGGCCTCGCCCATCGCAACGGCTTTGCCATTGCCAATAAAGGGGAATTTGCCGACCTTGACCTCATATCCGGCCTCTTTCGCCTTGGCTTCGGTCAGACCGACAGAGGCCACTTGTGGGTGACAATAGGTGCAGCCCGCAATCGAGTTTGGCTTGATCGCATGAGGGTGCAGACCGGCGATGAGTTCGGCGACCATGACGCCCTCATGCGAGGCTTTATGCGCCAACCACGGGGCGCCCGCGATGTCGCCAATGGCGTAAACGCCCTCGACGCCAGTGCGGCAATAAGCGTCCGTGACCACATGGGTGCGGTCGATTTTGACGCCCATCTCCTCAAGGCCGAGACCTTCGACATTGCCAACGATGCCGACGGCGGAAATCACCGTGTCAAACTCGTGTTTCTCGATTTTACCGCTGATTTCGATATGGGCGACGACCTTGTCTTTGCTCCGATCCAACTGTTTGACACCGGATTTTTCGTGGATGGTCATGCCCTGTTTGACGAATTGCTTTTTGGCGAAAGCGGAGATGTCTTTGTCCTCGACCGGCAACACACGGTCCATGACTTCGACCACAGTCGTGTCAGCGCCAAGCGTGTTGTAGAAGGAGGCAAATTCGATGCCGATGGCACCCGAGCCGATAACAAGCAGCTTTTTCGGCATGTATTTGGGCACCAACGCGTCGCGGTAGGTCCAAACCCGGTCGCCATCGCCCTCAAGCCCCGGCAATTGCCGCGCCCGCGCGCCGGTGGCGACGATGATGTTTTTGGCGGTCAGGATCTCGTCCTTGCCATCATTGGTTTTGACGGAGACCTTGCCTTTTCCGGCCAATTTGGCCTCGCCCATGATCGACGTGACCTTGTTCTTTTTGAACAGGCCTTTGATCCCGGCGTTCATCTGTTTGGCCACACCGCGCGACCGTTTGACGATGGCATCGAGATCAAAACCGATGTTGTCAACGGAGAGGCCGAATTCCTTGGCCCGGTGCATTTGGTGATAGACTTCGGCGGAGCGCAACAGCGCCTTGGTCGGGATACAGCCCCAGTTCAGGCAAATCCCGCCGAGGTTTTCGCGCTCGACACAGGCGACCTTAAGCCCCAACTGCGCCGCACGGATCGCGGCGACATAGCCGCCAGGGCCCGCGCCGATGACCACGAGGTCAAAAGATGTGCCAGAAAATGTGTCAGACATGGAGGGTCCTCCCGAAACCAAAATCAACGCCTTTTCGCCTTCCCGTCTGGGGTCAGCGAAAAGGCCCGCGCCATTTCAATCGTGCCGTCGCATTGCTGTTGATCTGCGATCCCGAGCGACGACAAAACAATTTAGTTTGATACTAAACTATCTTGAAAATCGTGGCAACGGGGCGCGCGCCCCTCAGCCCGAAAGGCTGCGTCCCGCTCAGCGCATAGCTTGAGCGGTAGACGCATAGATAACACGGGAAGGTTTGAAAGCCCGGAAAACCACGCCCGGATCAGGCCGCGCGCGCCGCCGCCATGTCTTTGAGCACCGTACCATAGCCGCCGGAGGTGATAAATTGCGCCTCGGGGTTGGTCGTGCGCCGATCCAAAGCCGCGTTGCGATATGGAAAGCGGCCAAACATGCGGATCACTTCGCGATGCGCCTGCGCGTGACGCAGATTGTCAGGCTCATCCGAGAGGCGTTCAAACATCAGGCGCACACAGCGGTCCTGATCGGTCAGGTTTTCGGAATGCATCAACGGAAGGTAGAAAAACTGCCGTGCGGGCGCATCAATGCGCATGTCCCAGCCCTTATCAATCGCGGCCTTGGCGGCGGTGAGGGCGATCCGGTCCGAGGCAAAGGCGCGTCCCTGCCCGCGGAACATATTCCGCGACATTTGATCATTGAGAATGATATAGGCCAGCGCGCCGGAGGCATGGGTCAGCCAGAGCGAATAGGCGCCCTCCTGGGCCTTTTCCCAAGTAGAGAGGAACTGATCGCGGATGCGCGCGTCAAGGGCCTCATCCACCTTATACCAATCTGCCGGGGTCAACTCATCCAGCCAAAAGGCAAGAATATCCTCTGGCGTTTTCTGCGGGGATTGGGTGTGAGTCTGGGCCATCAGTCGCTCCTCTGGACGGCGTCATCGTTATGAAACCGTTACAATCCAAAAGAGTGGTGCGCAAGTTAATTATAATTACCTAGGGTAATTTGTTATCAATGTTGCTGAAAATGCCAACCTCAAGCCTCATCAGCCGTTTTGAGGCCTGTGATCTGCTCATCCTCATGGCTTGCCTCTTCGGCCCGTTCAATCGCCACCTCTTGGGCGATCTCCCCAACCACAGGCGAGGCAGAAGGCATCACAGCGACATAGGACGTGGTTTCATCCACCGGCACGGCCGCGCGACGGGTCATCCGCCACAGCGCATAGGCGGCCACGCCTCCCATCAGCACTGCCTGCATCAACCAATAGCCTCGCGGACCGATATTGCCCATCAACCAACCGGCGATCAGAGGCCCCCCGACGGCGCCCACCCCGTTGATGAACAACAGCCCGCCAGAGGAGGCGGCCATGTCTTCGGGATCGAGGTAATCATTGGTATGGGCGATCAGCAGCGAATAGAGCGGGTTTGCCGCCCCGCCCGCGACAAAAGCGATGCCCAAAACAAGCACATAGTTGCCGGGAATCAGAATGCCGACGAGACAGGCGACCGTGCCCATGCCCGCAACGCCAAAGATCGCTTTGCGCCGGTCGATGTGATCCGAAATCCAGCCAATCGGCATTTGAAACGCCACGGCGCCAATGTAAATCGCGGCGATAAAGGTGGAGATTTGGCCCAAAGAAAACCCCGCCTGAGTGGCATAAACCGCCCCCATCGCCATTTGCGAGGCAAAGACGCCGCCCATCAAAAACATGCCGACACAGCCCAAGGGCGAGACTTCAAACAGCTTTTTGAAGGTCATCGGTTTGGAGGTTTCAAAGGCGGGTGTGGGCGTCACAGACAACAGGATCGGCGCGAAAGAGATCGAGACCAAGACCGAGGGGACGATGAACAAAACGAACCCCGAGGGGTCACCTTGGGACAAGATCCACTGCGCAACGACAATGCCGACCATCTGAACCAGCATATAGGCCGACAGCGCCTTGCCGCGCACTTCGTTGGAGGCGGCGTTGTTGAGCCAGCTTTCCGAGGTCACATAGACGCCGGAAAAACAGAACCCCAACAAGACCCGCAGAGCGGTCCAGACCCATGGGTCCGCGACCACCGGGAACAGAATCAGCGCGGCAGAGATAAAGGAGCCGAGGGCCGCAAACACCCGCACATGACCGACACGGCGAATGAGCAAGGGGGCGGCACGCGATCCGCCCAAAAAGCCCAGGAAATAGCCTGACATGACGATGGAGATTTCCAAAGTCGAAAAGCCTTCAAGCCCGCCGCGAACCCCCAAAAGGGAGCCCTGCAAACCGTTGCCGATCATCAGTAAAAGAATGCCCAACAGGAGCGGCGAGGAGGAGGCGAGAACTTGTTTCATTCCCGGACCCTATTTGGATTCGAAGAGGAGGGAAACCCGCGCTTTCCGGCGAGGACTTGTTTCGAAGAAATCGGGTCTCTCGCCCTCAGTCGCTTTGCGGCAGCAAAAGCGAGGCATCGCCATAGGAAAAGAACCGGTAGCCCTCAGCGACAGCATGTTCATAGACCGCGCGCATCCGCTCGCGCCCCATCAGCGCCGCCACCAACATCAAAAGCGTGCTTTTGGGCAGGTGGAAATTGGTCATCAACGCGTCGGTAATGCGGAACGAATAGCCGGGTTTGATGAAAATATCGGTCTCGCCCAGAAACGGCGCGATCACGCCGGGCGCGGGCGCGGCAGATTCGATCAACCGCAGCGCCGTGGTGCCGACCGGGATCACCCGCCCGCCGCCTTGCTTGGTGGTGTTGATCTCATGCGCCGCGCCTTCTGAGACCTCGCCCCATTCCGCATGCATTTTGTGATCCTCGACATTGTCGACCTTGACCGGCAAAAACGTCCCGGCGCCGACATGCAGCGTCACATAGGTGAACTCCACGCCCTTTTGCGCCAGCGCCTGGAGCAGCGGCTCATCGAAATGCAACGAGGCGGTGGGCGCGGCTACAGCCCCCATATTGCGGGCCCAGACGGTTTGATAATCCTCTTTGTCCTGGGCATCGGCTTTGCGCTTGGCCTCGATATAGGGCGGCAAGGGCATGGAGCCCGCAGCGGCCAAAGCGGCGTCGAAATCCGCGCCGGTGAGGTTAAAGGCGACAATCGCCTCGCCGTCGTCTTTGGCCACCAAAGTGGCGGACAGTTCATCGGAAAACCGCACCACCTCGCCCTCTTTGATCTTTTTGAGCGGCTTGATCAGTGCCCGCCAGATCATCCCGCCATGCCCCGCCTCCGCCTGTGGCTCCAACAGGGTCACTTCGATCCTGGCCTCTTGATAGCCCTGCGCCGTATCTCGTCCACGTTTGCCGGTCAGGCGCGCGGGCAACACTTTGGTGTCGTTCAACACCAAGCGATCGCCGGGCTGCAACCATTGCAAAAGATCGGTGACATGACCATCGGTGATACTGTCCGGCGTGGCCACCAAAAGCCGCGCCGAAGAGCGCGGTTTGGCGGGCCGTGTGGCAATCAAAGCCTCAGGCAGATCGAAATCGAAATCAGACAGTTTCATAGGGCCTCACCTCAGGCGGATTGGGTTACTCGCCCCCGGCGGGCTTTTTACGAAAGATGTCACGCAACGCCCCCGGCGTCAGGATGGAGAGCGGATTGACCCCAACAGCGGGCGATTTGGCATCCCCCGTCAGCGTATAGGTAAAGCCAAACAGCCCCTCGCCTTTGCGTGCCACGACCTGCCCCAGAGCATTGATAAAATAGACGGGCGAGACGACCCCTTGAAGGTCCACCTGCCCTGCGGATGTGTCATAAAGCCCTTCGAGGGTAATGCCAAGAGAGGGGCCTTCGGCGGTGCCATCGCGGATGCTCAATCGCCCCGGACGCAGGGTGAAATCGCCTTGAACCTGCGAAAACTGAATGCCGCCCGCCCCGGTCATCTGATCAATCAGACCGACAACAGAGACCGCGGACAAAAGCTCGGCCAGCGCCGGGGCGGACTGCACCCGGATGTCTTGGATCACCACTCGCCCGTCGTAGCTGCCCTCTTCGGGCAAGGCGGTCAGGCCAAAACTCAATTCACCACCAGAGGCGCGTTCCAAAACCCCCGCCGCCGTCACGATGGACCCGGCATCTTTCGAGGTTGCGGTGATCGTTGGGCCATAGGGACCGGGACGCACCGTGCCGGTCAAGGTCCCCGCGCCGTTCAGGTCGCCCCGGAAAGACCCTGTCACCCCGTCCGCCAGGGACAGGCGCGCTGAAAAGGCATTCAACTCCTGGCCCTTGGTGATCACAAACCGATCAAGCTGCACCTCTATTGGAATCGCAGCGCCCGTGCCCGCCCCCGATGAGCCGCCAAACGTGGCCTCCGGCAGGTCAAGCCGCCCGCCGCGGATTTCGACTTTGACCGGCTGCCCTGCGCCCTGCCCGACCAAGGAGGCGGGCACATCAAGCCACCCGCCCAGCTTGAACCGATCCACATCCAGCCGGTCAAGTGTGCCTTCAGGCGTCAACGTCACCCGCCCGCCCGTGGCCTCAAGCCCCGCCGCAGAGAGCGCCAGGTTGGTGATATCCGGCCGATCGCCCGCCGTGCCTGAGATCGTAAATGTGCCGCGCGTTCCGGCGGGTTTGCCCCATTTGAGCGGCGCAAAACTCAGCCGCATGCCCGAGAGGTCAGAGGAAATGTCGAATTTCGGCGGCTGGCCTTTACGCAGTGCCACGGACAGGCTCCCCGTCGCGTCGCCCGCCACGGTGCCGTCCGGCAAAGCGATCTTGAACGTGTCCAAAAGCGCCTGATTGAGGGTGATCCGCCCGGTCATATCCGATGAGCCACGATGATCGGGACCGAAGTTTTTGCGCCATTGCCCGGCGGCCTGTGCCGTCCCGATCCGTGCCGACCCCGCAAGGGTCAGCCCCGCGGGATCGACAGTCAGCGCCAATTGATCGGCGGAGAGCACCTGCCCACGCATCAACTGATCCGAGGACACATCGCTCAGCGTGCCATTGAGCAGGAAATTCACATCCTCAAAGGTGACGATCTTATTGAGCGGAAAGGAAATCGCGCCGCGCAGACTGGCCTGCCCCTTGGCCACATCGGGGCCGAAAGCGGCCTCTTTGAGCACCGAAAACGGTTTTTCCGCCACCAAGGACAGCCCCGCCTCAACCGTCGATTGGGTGGCCAACGAGATGTCCAAACGCGCCGGTTTTTCGGTGATATTGGGGATGCGCACCACCGTGCCCGCCATATCAACCGCGCCGCCCATCGGGGGCGTGACTACGCCGCCATCCAAGACCACCGTCAAGGCATTGCCAAAAATCGAGCCGTAACCATGCCCGCCCAAAAGCGGCGGTTGCGCCGGGATATAGCGCAGGTCGAGATCGTCAAAACGCCAATCGAGCGCCAGCGTCGGCGCGCTTTGTCCCGGCACAAACCGCAGCGCCGCATTGAGGTCGCGGTAAGTGGCGGAACGGATGTTTTCGACCATCCAATCGCGGGTTTTGGCGATGGCTTTCGGTGGCCAGAGCGCCATGAGTTCGGCGTTGGTCACAGCATCGACATTTAGATCAAGCCCAGCCTGCCAGCCCTCCGGCGTGGCCGCAGCACGCCCCGTGCCGCGCAGCCATAGATCGCCCTGTTTAAGATCAAGCTGGCCAATCTCAAGACGAAACGGCGCGAGCCGCAATTGCAGATCGGCCATGCCTTGATCGAACACCAAAGGTTCGGAGAACACGCCATCGGGCGCGAGTTTCAGCTCGGACAGCTGCCATTGGCTGGTGAAGACCTGCGGCCAGGCCCCATCAAAATCACGCAGCAAAATATGGCCGCGCCCACTGATGTTGAGCGCGTCGGTTTTGAGGCTGAACTGAGGAAATTCAATGCGTTCTTTGGTGGGATCATAGTCAAAATACCCGCTCGCCCCCTCAAAGGCCAAAGGCTTGGCCCCTTCCCCGGCAACGATCTGACCGGCGCCAATGGCAAGCTTGCCAGAATAGTGCGCCAGCCGCCCCTTTGTATCAAATTCGGCGCGCATGGCGGCGGAGACGGGCGCATCCACCACGGATAAAAACGACAAAGCCGGGCTTTGCAGGGCGAAATCGCGGGTGGGCGCATTGTCCATGCTCAGCGACATGACCGTCGCCAAAGAGCCTTTTTGCGAGGCAAAACTGACCTCGACATCGGAAAGGTCTTCGGTGCCGTTGAACAGTTCGAAATTCAGCGTGATGTCAAAGTTTTCATCCGAGTTGAGCAGGATCACGGCAGCGTCTGTCGCCTGCCACAACCGCCCCGATCGGGCGTCTTCCAGCGAGACAGTGATTTCGCGCGCTTCAACGCGGGAGATTTTCGATAAGGGCTCGGTGGAAAAGGCGCGGTCAATCGCCTCCAACACTTCCGCGGCCGAACCTGCCGTGCCCTGCGCGCCGCCAAAATCCAAGGCAAATGTCCCATCAGCTCGCCGTCGCACCGTCACCTGCGCGCCGGAGAGGCGCAGCGTGTCGGGCCGCAGCCGCCCCTGTTTGAGCGCGTCTTTTGAGAGCACCGCACGCAATTCATTCAGCCGGGCGATTTCTGCGCCAGAGCCATCAATCAAGCCGACATTGCGGGCGGTGACACGCGGAACAAAGGTTTTATCGACCAGGACCACGATCCGGCCGATGGAGATTTTGGCGCCATCGAGATCAGAGTTGATCTTTGTCTCAATGCGCGAGGTGATCATGTCGGGCAAAACGATGGTCCGCCCGGTGAAGGCCAGAACCGCGATGCCGATGAACAGCGCCACAAGGGCCATGAGCGCAAGCGACCACAGGCCAAAGCGATGCGCCGGATGCAGGCGCTTGCGAGCCTCGGCGGAGGTTTCCCCTGTTTCGGTCCCCAAGGGCGGCGCGCCCGCAGCGGAGGCGTCCACAGAGGCGGACGCAGCCAGAGACTCTGCGGCACTCACAGGGGTCTGCGCTTCGGACATCTCCGCGCTGTGTTCCGGGTCGGTGCCCGACGTGCGATCAGACGTTTGCTCCGACGTGTGATCCGGGGGGGGACGCTCGCTCATTTTAACTGCTCTGAGGCTTGTGTTGGTTTTATCTTGTCGTAAAGCGGCCTAAAACGAAACCGAAAGCCTGTGCAACGCGTAAAACTGTTCACCGCGTAAAAGTGTTCACACGACATTATAAGGAGATCGACATGCTTGACCAAGGAACCATGGCCCCGGATTTCACCCTGCCCCGCGATGGCGGCACGGATGTGGCCCTGTCCGATCTGCGCGGGCACAAAGTGGTGCTGTATTTCTACCCGAAAGACAATACGCCGGGCTGCACCACCGAGGCGCTGGATTTCACCGCCCTCAAAGATGGCTTTGCCGCGGCGGGCATTCAGGTTTTTGGCATTTCCAAAGACAGCGTCAAAAAACACGACAATTTCTGCGCCAAACACAGTCTCGGCATCCCGCTTTTGTCCGATGAGAATGGCACAGTCTGCGAAGACTATGGCGTTTGGGCGGAAAAACAGATGTATGGCAAAACCTTTTGGGGCATCGTGCGGGCGACCTTTCTCATTGATGAAGACGGCAAAATTGCCCATGTCTGGCCCAAGGTCAAAGTCACGGGACACGCAGACGAGGTTCTTGCGGTCGCCACCGCATGAGCGCGACTTTGAACACAGGGCCGCTGACGCTGGCGCAAATGGCCGAGGCGGTGCTGCGCACGGCGGATGGGCGCGAGAAAACCGCGCTCAGCCACCGCTATGCCGAGATGTGGCGACAGTCGCGCGCGCCAAACGGCACTCCGATTGAGATCGGCACGGCCTCCCCGCCCTTGCAACCGGCGCGCCCGGACAAGCCCGAACAGCTCGACCCGCGCGATGTGCCGCGGCGCAAACCCGGCAGTCCCGAAGGCCGGATCGCGATTTTGCACGCGATTGCCCATATCGAATTGAACGCGGTGGATTTGCATTGGGACATCGTGGCGCGGTTCACCCATGTGCCGTTTCCGATTGGATTTTATGACGACTGGGTCAAGGCGGCGGATGAAGAATCCAAACATTTCAACCTGATATGTGATCGACTTGAAGCGCTCGGCTCCTTTTATGGCGCCCTGCCTGCCCATGCGGGGATGTGGCGCGCCGCCGAGGATACGGTGGAGGACATCATGGGACGGCTGGCGGTGGTGCCGATGGTGTTGGAGGCGCGGGGTTTGGATGTGACACCGGGCATGATCAAGATTTTCCAAAACGCCAAAGACCGCGAAACGGTGGAGGCGATGAACGTGATCTATGCCGAAGAAGTGTCTCATGTCGCCTATGGCGCCAAATGGTTTAACTTTCTCTGTGGTCGCGAGGGACTGGACCCGACCGAAGAGTTTCACGCCCTTGTGCGCCGGTTTTTCCCGTCGGGCACCAAGCCACCCTTTAATGACGAAAAACGCGCCGAAGCCGGGATGCCGCCGGATTTCTATTGGCCCCTGTCCGATGAGATGCCCGCCGCCTGGCGATAAAGCGTCAAGGCCCCCCCTGCGGCAGGCGGTCGCGGGGGGGGGCAAATTCGCCCACTATGGTGGCGCTCACATAGGCAAAAAACCGCCCACAAACAGTCATTTCCCGCCCATGGCTCGCCCAAACCGCCGACAGGGAGGCAAAAGCGTTGCCCGCTTGGACTTGGTTCGCTAACAGAGTGCAACCGCTTGTTTTTGTCAGTGCCGATTTGGGAAAAGCCACGCAAAAGACGTGCAAAACTCAAAGTTCACAAGGTCTGAAGCGGATAGAGATGGGAATGAGGACGGTTTTAGCCTAACAATGATACACAAGCTCAATCACATGCTTGAGCGCAGACTCCCCGAACGCCGGGTGTTTCTGCGGTCTGACTCTGAGACCCGCTATCTGCGGCTTTCTCCCCTGACGCAATTGGTGGCCGTGACCGGAACCTCGCTGATCGCCGTATGGATGATCGTCGCCTCCGCGATCATTTTGATGGACAGCATCGGGTCGGGCAATCTGCGCGAACAGGCGGGACGTGATCTTGTGTTGTTTGAAAATCGCGTGGCGGAACTGGCCCATGAACGCGACATGCGCGCCACGGAGGCCGCCGCCGCCCAAGAGCGCTTTAACACCGCGCTCAAACAAATCTCCGCCATGCAATCCCAGCTTTTGGCCTCTGAGGAGCGTGTGCGCGAACTGGAAACCGGCGTGGATGTGGTTCAGGCCAATCTGCGTGATGCGTTGAAAGCCCGCGACGAAGCGCAGATCAGCGAAGAACAGGTTTTGGCCAAACTCAACGGCGACGCGAATGCGGCCAAGGGGATGACGCCGCAGGACATGGAAAGCACCGTCGATGTGTTGGCCGTGGCGCTGGCCGATACGGCGGCGGAACGCGACGAGATGGCCCTGACCGCGTCTCAGGCGATGAAAATGGCCGATGTGTTGGAAACCGATCTCAAGCTGATGGAAGAAAAGAACGACCGTATTTTCACCCAGCTCGAAGATGCGATGACCGTGTCCGTCGCTCCGCTTGATAAAATGTTCAAAGCCGCCGGGATGCCGGTCGACTCGATGCTCGCCACGGTCAAGCGCGGCTATTCCGGTCAGGGTGGTCCACTGACCCCGATCACATTTTCGACCAAGGGCGGCATGATGGACCCGGATTCGATGCGCGCCAATGCGTTGATCGACAAGATGGACAAGCTCAACATTTACCGGATCGCCGCCCAAAAAGCCCCTTTTGCCCTGCCGCTCAAAAACAGCTTCCGTTACACTTCGGGCTTTGGCCCGCGCTGGGGGCGAATGCATGAGGGGACGGATTTTGCCGCCGCTTACGGCACGCCGATCTATGCCACTGCCGATGGTGTGGTGACATTTTCCGGCTGGTCCTCGGGGTATGGGCGTTTGGTAAAAATTCAACATGAGTTTGGAATTGAGACACGTTATGCTCACCAATCCCAACTTCTTGTGAAAGTTGGTCAAAGAGTCTCGCGTGGGGAGCAAATCGGTGCTATGGGGAATTCTGGCCGCTCCACTGGCACGCACCTCCACTATGAAGTCCGCGTACAGGGCAAGGCCGTCAACCCGATGATCTACATTAAGGCTGCCAACGATGTTTTCTAAAAGCAGGATCAATGAACCCGGCCCGAAACAGGGCGAGGATGTCACGAAACCCGAAGCGGCGGCTGCAAAGCCCGCCTTGCCGAAAACTCCGGCGCCTGACTTCTCCCAATCCGCCCCCAAGGCGAAACCGCCCGCATCGGTGCTGTCCTCTGACCTCACTGTCGTGGGCAATCTGAAAACCTCCGGCGATATTCAAATCGAAGGGACGGTTGAGGGCGACATTCGCGCCCATCTTTTGACGGTTGGTGAAACCGCGATGATCAAAGGCGAAGTGATTGCCGATGATGTGGTGGTCAATGGGCGTGTTGTCGGTCGTGTGCGTGGCTTGAAAGTCCGCCTGACCTCGACCGCTCGTGTCGAAGGCGACATCATCCACAAAACCATCGCGATTGAGAGCGGTGCGCATTTTGAAGGCTCGGTTCAGCGCGCTGACGACCCTTTGTCGATCGGCTCGAAAGCCGGCGGGGCGAAACCCCAGCCTGCGAAGGCACCGGAACCGGCCGCCGCACCGGCCAAACCCGCCTGATCGGGTCTCATATTTGACTTTTAAAAGGCGGCCTTCGGGTCGCCTTTTTCATATCTGGCTCTCGGATCAGCTCACTTGCGCAGATACAAACGCAGGCGTAGATTATCGTCAGCACGACCGCCCAGAGAGCGGCGTTTGCGACTCACCGAAATCATCGCCCTGGCTTGGTCCCCGCCTCTTGAGGCCCCCGTCTGGCAACCCTGATTTTCTTGAGGGAGACCCCTTCGGCCTGTCGCCGGAGGGTCATATCGACATGGGAGATCATCATGGGAAAAGGCGACAACAAGCGCGGCAATAAAGAAGTCAAAAAGCCGAAGCAAGAAAAGACCAAGGTCTTGGCCACAGCGAATTTTGGCGCGGCCAAGCCAATGTCTTTGGGCGAAAAGAAAAAGGGCAAATGATCTGAGCGGTACTGGCGTAAAACTGCAAAGCTGTTTTGCCCTTGAGACCCACGGTCGTCCCGGTCATGGTGGCGTGCACGCTATAGTGGAGCCACCATGACCCTCGCCCCTGACCTGACCCTTCTCAAAGCCGGAAATCTGCGCGGGGCGCTGTTGATGGTCATGGCCATGGCCGGGTTCTCGATCGAGGATATGGCGCTGAAATACGTCACCGCGCATGTGCCGGTGGGCGAAGTGTTGATCCTGTTCGGTCTGGGCGGTTTGACGGTATTTGCCGTGCTGACCCGTCAGCGCCGCGAGCGGATTTTTCACCCGATCCTCTTCACCCGCGTGATGGCCATTCGCGCCCTGTTTGAAATGATGGGGCGGGTGTTTTTCACCCTCTCGCTGGCGCTCACCGCCCTCTCCACCACCTCCGCGATTTTACAAGCCACGCCTTTGGTCGTGGCCGCCGCCGGGGTCTTGATCTTTCGCGAAAGGGTCTCGCCCCTGCGATGGGCCTTGATCGCACTGGGCTTTGTCGGTGTGTTGATGGTGCTCAGGCCGGGGTTGTCGGGCTTTACGCCGCTGTCGATCCTGGCCGTGCTGGGCATGATCGGTTTTGCCGGGCGCGATCTGGCCACCCGCGCCGCCCCCCCGATCCTGTCCTATGCGCAATTGGGCGTCACGGGCTTTGCCGCGCTTATCCCCTCGGGCGCGATCCTGTTGCTCTGGGGCGGCGCGTGGGTGATGCCCTCGCTGGTCGATCTGGCGTTTTTGTCAGTGGCGGTGGTCGTCGGGGTGATCGCCTACACCGGCATCACCATGGCGATGCGCATGGGCGAATTGTCGGTGGTCACGCCGTTTCGCTATGTGCGCCTGTTGTTCGCAATGATCCTGGGCGCGCTGGTCTTTGGCGAGCGCCCCGACGCGATGGAACTGGCGGGGGGCGCAGTGATTGTCAGTGCCGGTGTGTTGTTGATGCTCAGTTCGCGGCGGCGGCGCGCCGCCTGATCCGGCGCAACTGGGTCACACCAAAGCCCGGCGGTAGAGGTGCCATGTTGCATGGCCCATCACCGGCAAGACGATGAACAGGCCCAAAAACAACGGGATCAGCGCCAAGATCGACAGTATCGCAATCAGTCCGGCCCAGATCAACATCACCCAGAAATTGTCTTTGACCACGCGAAACGACAACAGCATGGCGGTGACGAAATCGACCTCTTTGTCCAACAGATGCGGCAGGGACGTGACCGTGAGGGAGAACAGCAAAAAGGCGAACAGGCTGCCCACGCCCAGTTCAACCGCGATCATGGTCAAACCGTTCGGAGTCAAGAAGACCTCATAGGAAGAGCTGATATTGGTCATCGCCGAGAGGCCCATGAAGAGCGCAAAGAGCATATGGGCAAAGAACGACCAGAACAGCACATAGATGACGATGATCGCCCCCATCCACGGGATTTGCCGGTCTTTTTCGGCCTTCACCACGCTTAGGACTTGATACCAATCGAGCACTGCCCCCGCCTCCATCCGGCGCGAAACCTCATAGAGGCCAACGGCGGCAAAGGGCGCAAACAGCGGGAAGGCCAGCGAGAAGGCAAAGGTCCACGCCACCGTGCCCGCGCCAAACAGGACAAACCCAAACCCGATCAGCACATAGACGGCGGAAAAGAAAATCCCAAAAGCGGGCGCGCGGCGAAAATCGCGCCAGCCGCCGCGCAGGGCGGCGCGTAAATCCGAGATCGTTAAATGCGCCACATCGGGCACCGGGGCCGCAGCCACCGCCTGAACCTGTTCCATAAACTCTCCCTGTCGGCTCTGCGCCGATCTCCTCGCCGCAAGTTCACGACAAAATGTCGCAGCCTGTCAAGCACGCGTGACGTGCAAATCCGCTCTTGACTTAGAGTGCGCTCAAAGCCCTAGGGTCGGAAGCGTCGAAGAAAAGAGGGTGGCATGAAGATCGGAGATTTGGCGAAACGCACTGGGATCACGGCCCACACCATTCGCTATTACGAACGGATCGGGCTTTTGCCCTATGCCCATCGCGATGGCTCCGGGCGGCGCGATTATGGCGAAGACAGCGTGGTCTGGATCGGGTTTCTGTCCCGATTGAAAACCACCGGAATGCCGATCCGCGACATGCTCCGCTATGCCAAGCTGCGCGCCCAAGGCGACAGCACTGGCCCGGCGCGCGCCGCACTTTTGAGTGAACATCGCGACCGGGTGCGTGCGCATCTGAATGAGCTTCATAGCGCCCTCACCGTCCTCGACACCAAAATCGCCGGATATGGCGAGACTGAAAGGATGGACCCAAATGACGCAGACCCAAATGACACCGACAACACCAAAGGCAACACCACAGACCCGATTGGAGCGCGGCACGGCCGCCATGGCCGCGATTGACGGCGAGGCAGGCGAAAACGTGATCGCTTCGCTGGCCGGGATCGCGCCGGATTTTGCCACCTACCTGTTGGAATTTCCCTTTGGCGATATTTACAGCCGCCCGGACCTCAGCCTACGCGACCGCGAAATCGCCACCATCGCCGCGCTTTGCGCCATGGGCACAGCACGCCCGCAATTGGAGGTCCATATTGAAGCCGGGCTGAATGTTGGCCTGACACGGGTGGAGATCACCGAAATCCTGATGCAAATGTCCGTCTACGCCGGCTTCCCCGCCGCCCTCAACGGGTTTGCCGCAGCCAAGGCGGTGTTCGCACGTCGTGAGGATCAGGGGATCTAACCCCCCTCTTGCGGATCAATCACAGGTGATGAAAACCGTGAATTTTGTTGCCTGCTCAGCCAGTTCAATGGACGAAAGTGGAGATATAATGTCACTCATCACCGGCGTCACAGAGTTTAGGGATAAAAAAAGACGCGCGGCCTCACCTCGAATCGCAAAGTTGATATTTTGCGGAATATCGCCAATGGCATCGGCCACCACCATCGCATCGAGTTTTGAAACAACAACGCCCAAGACCGCGCCCGTGTCAGAGAGGACGGGCCCGCCAGAATTACCGGGCTGAACGGGAGCGGAGATTTGCATGGTCGTCTCCTCTCCCCCAAGGCCTGTCACACTCGAAACAGCCCCGCGTGTCACATTCACACCGCCAAGCAACCCGGCCAACGGGTATCCGACAACAATGACGTCTTGATTGAGGCGGGCGGTGGATGGGGAAAAAGGCGCAATCTGTGTGCCTAAACTATCCGATGATTGCACAAGCGCCAAATCAAAGCTGGTTGAGACCGTTATGAGCTCGGCGGGCATACCATTGACCTCAAGGCTATTGCATCCCTCAACCACATGCGCATTGGTCAGAACGTGTCCGGCGTCAGAGACGATAAACCCTGTGCCTGAAGACGATCCATCTGAGGCTTCCTCAGAGGATCTGGGCGGAGTGGCGACAGCCGTTTCTTGACCGTCCCACTCTGCCGCATCAAGGAGATCCGCCGCTGTCGCAGCAATGGAGAAAAGGTAACCTCCGCGGGGTACATAAAGCTGAGCGTATTTCTCTGTCGCGATGCTGGCCGCCACAGCGGCCAAAAGGGCGGCGTCTTGGCGTTCGGCAGAAATCATCAGCGTTGACCACTGCCCCTGCCAAAACAGTGATCGTACATAAAGCGTTTGGCCGGACGCGTTTGTGGCAGAGGTGATCGCCATCCCCTGTTTCCGCACAGTGTATATGGGGTTTGGCCCAGCGTGAAAACGGTACGCATACTCATGCAATGCTTCGGCCTTTCGTAAATCGCCAAAGCCGATGGAATAGTTCAGCGAACTTTTCGAGTGCTCATAGTTTAACAAATTTGGCGTGGATTGAGCTTCGATAAGCGCCCGCGTCGGGATCAGAAAAGACAGGCCTAAACTGTCATAATATCTGATCTCCCAACCATCGCGTTCCAAAAAATCGGCGGCCAAATACGCGATGAGCGCTGCATGTATTTCAAGGGGTGCCTCATCAAAGGTGTCCCGTGCATAACGCGTTATGGCAGTGTTGGAAATGCGGCCCCATGCTCCGTCTAAAAGGCCATTGTAGTGACCTTCCAATGCCAACCCTAGTTGCAAGAAACGCAATTCATTTTGACTGTAGTGACTTGGTGTGAAGGGCGTAAAAAGGTGATCGTACTCCTGCGACACGGCCTGTTCTGCCTGCAGAGCAAGCCAAACACAAAGCAAAACGCGCAGAATTGCATTCATTTCCACCTCCTCCCCTACAGTGTTCCAGCTTCAGTGGGCAAGATCATGACACACTCAATGCGTCAGCAAATAGGACAGAGGCACGATCGAGACCGCCGCCGCGCGGTTGCCCAGGGACCATTCGGCCAGAGCCTGAAGTGTCTCCGGTCTTGAGCGGCCCAAGAGGACGATTTTCTCGTCAATATTGGCGCGGAAGGCTGCTTGGTCGAGGAACCGTTTGATCGCGGCGATGTCTTGGCCGCGGCCATCGAAATCGCGAAACACAAGGGCGGCGGGCGCATCGGCCCGCTGGGCTTCCTGCTCCAAGGCATTGAGCCCCCGCGGGAAGGTCAAAAGCCCCCGCCCGCTGTCCTGGGCGCTGGCCACGACTTGGGCGGCGATGGTGCGCGAGCTTTGGAAGGTGCCCGAGGGGACGTCCAAAAAGCCAATAGACACCGGCACAAGCTCAGCGGCCTGTTGCAAGGTCACAGAGACGTCTTGCGGTGTCGCGCCTTCGGGCAAGGACACCATGGCCATGACCTCGAGCCCCTTGTCGCGGTAGGTCTTGGCCCGATCGCCCGCCCGCGCCGCCACCGCATCAACGGCAAAAGTGACCGGAAACGGCAGTTTGGACAGGATCGGATCATTGGGGCCAAGCTCGGCAATATCCACCAAAACGATGCTCATCATCGGCCCTGTTGGTGTCCCGGCATAATCGGCGGAAAAGGCCACAAGGGCGGGAAGATCATCGGCCAGTACCA
Organism: Roseobacter sp. TSBP12; assembly: GCF_009129705.1. NCBI lineage: Bacteria > Pseudomonadati > Pseudomonadota > Alphaproteobacteria > Rhodobacterales > Roseobacteraceae > Roseobacter > Roseobacter sp. TSBP12. The sequence continues at coordinate 161,497 of NZ_PYIB01000004.1, read as the reverse complement.
TGGGGACCGCGTCATCCGGGGTGGGTTGCGCCGAAATAGACGGCAAGCGCGAGGATTTGCGGGCGTCGTCCCGGTCGGTGAAAGAGCCAACTTTTTCGCCCAGTTGGGTCTCGCCTTGTGGTGCCAGAAGACTGTCGGTCTGTTCTTGGACCGGGTCGCCAGGCACCGGCGGCGTCTCAGGTGTGGTATCCATCAGCACAGTGTCGACCGAGCTGCTTTCCGGCAATCCGGGCATGTTTGGTGCGACATCCGATCCTTCAGGCGTTGATCCCGGCACGCTCTCTTCCGCAGTCGGGAGCGCGTCTGGGGCTTCCGCTTCGGGGGCCAGCCCTAGCGGCGGGGTCAAAACCGGTTCGATTGCGGGCGCTTTTGCCGCCGTCTCCATTGTGTCGTCGGGCGCGAATTGTGGCCCGGTGGGGGCGGTGATGTCCGGGGCGGCTGCGGCGGCTGTTTCAGCCTCGGGCGGCGTTTCCTGGCCCTCGGGCGTGCGCACATCAGGCTGGGTGCCAGACCGGTTTGGGTCGCCGCGGCCATATCCGGGGCAATCTCCGGGGCGTCCTCGCCCTCAGGCGCGGTGGTCAAGGCGGGGGCGGCCTCTGTTGTACCCTCTGGGATCACTTGCGTCTCGGCGGACGCAGGGGGTGATGCCACTGGGGCCGACGCCACTGGGGTCATCTCCAACGTCACAGGTGCGACGATCTCATTTGCGACCGTCAGGATTCCAAATCCAACGACACCGCCCCAAATCAACCCAGTGAAAATTCCCCGCCCCATTGTCTTTGGCGCTCCTTGCCCTGTTGCCGGATGTGTCACACACATCGGCCCTGTCATTTGCTCTATCGGCCCTTTTACGATCAGCGGTATCAGGCCGTGATTACACCTTTTTGATCAAGGCGAACCCCTTGACCCTCTGAGGTCCTTGTGACCATGTATAACCCGGCTTTATCAAAGGATCATCCCCCTTTCATGCCACAAACTCTCCCCGCGCGGCGCTTGGCCGGTGCCAGTGCGGATTTATGTGCGGATTTCACCGCGTCATGTCACGCCAAAGGACCAAAGCGATGCTGCTTCTGATCGATAATTACGACAGTTTTACCTACAACCTCGTCCATTACATTGGCGAGATGGGGTGGCAAGCCAAGGTGGTGCGCAATGATGCTTTGAACGTGCAAGAGGCCATGGCGTTGCGCCCGTCTGGTATTGTGTTGTCACCCGGACCGAAAACGCCGCATGAGGCGGGCATTTGTGTGCCTTTGGTTCATGCCGCAGCCGATGCGGGCATTCCGTTGTTTGGCGTCTGCTTGGGACATCAATCCATTGGCGAGGCCTTTGGTGGCAACGTCGTGCGCTGTCATGAGATCGTGCATGGCAAGATGGGCGAGATTTATCATCAGGGCAAAGGCGTCTTTGCCGGCCTGCCCTCGCCCTTGCAAGGCACGCGCTACCATTCGCTGATCGTCGACCGCGCCACCCTGCCCGACTGTCTTGAGGTCACGGCGGAATTGGCGGATGGCACCATCATGGGGCTGCGTCACAAAACCCTGCCGATTGAAGGCGTGCAATTTCACCCGGAAAGCATCCGGTCCGAACATGGTCACGAGATGATCGGCACCTTTCTCAATCAACTCAAAGCGGAGGAAGCGGCATGAGCGCACCTGCAAACCCCAATGCGATGAAACCGCTGATTTTTGCCGCCTCCGAGGGACCATTGAGCCGGTCGCAGGCGGTGGAGGCCTTTGAAATTCTGTTTGAAGGCCAAGCAACCGACGCCCAGATCGGCGGCTTTTTGATGGCCATGCGCGCGCGCGGCGAGGCGGTGTCGGAATATGCCGCAGCCGCTTCGGTGATGCGCGCCAAATGCGTCAAGGTCACGGCGCCTGAGGGCGCGATGGACATCGTCGGCACTGGCGGTGACGGCTTGGGCACGCTCAACATCTCCACCGCCACCGCCTTTGTCGTCGCCGGCGCAGGCGTGCCCGTGGCCAAACACGGCAACCGCAACCTGTCCTCGAAATCGGGCGCGGCCGATGCGCTGTCGGTCAGTGGCGTCAATGTCATGGTCGGCAAGGACGTCGTCGAAGAGGCGCTGCGCGAGATTGGCATCGGCTTTATGATGGCACCGATGCACCACCCGGCAATGAAATATGTCGGGCCTGTGCGGGTCGAATTGGGCTGTAAAACCATTTTCAACATCTTGGGCCCCCTGACCAACCCGGCGGGCGTGAAACGTCAACTCACCGGGGCTTTCGCCCCTGATCTGATCTTTCCGATGGCCGAAACGCTGCAAATGCTCGGCTCTGAAAAAGCCTGGCTGGTGCATGGCGCGGATGGGATGGATGAAATCTCGATCACTGGCACAACGGCGGTGGCGGCCCTTGACGGTGACGTGATCAAATCAATGGAAATCCACCCCGAAGACGCGGGCCTGCCGGTGCATCGCCTGAAAGACATCCTTGGCGGCACACCACAGGAAAACAGCGCCGCGATGATTGCGCTGTTGAACGGCGAAACCGGCGCCTATCGCGATGCGGTCCTATTCAACGCGGCGGCGGCATTGGTTGTGGCGGACAAGGCGGCAACCCTGAAAGACGGCGTCGAGATTGCCAAAGAGAGCATCGCCTCAGGTGAGGCCATCGGTCGCCTGACCGCGCTGGCGGAACTGACCTCACGGCATTAAAGCGTCACACCTTTACCGTGACCTAAATACTCAAACAAAAGGGGCCCAAGAGGCCCCTTTTTCATGTCTGTGCTTTGGGCTCAGATCACTTCGTTATAATCTCAGGCCCCATCAACGCATTCGGCAGAACCGTCGAAATCCACGGCACATAGGTCACAAGGATCAAGAACACAAAGAGGATCGCAAGGAACGGCAGCGCCGCGCGGACCACCGCCATCATCGGCATCCCGGCGACGCCGGAGGTGACGAACAGGTTCAGACCCACCGGCGGCGTGATCATGCCAATCTCCATGTTCACCACCATGATGATACCCAGATGGATCGGGTCCACCCCAAGTTCAATCGCAATCGGGAACACCAAGGGTGCAACAATGACGATCAGGCCCGACGGTTCCATGAACTGGCCACCAATAAGCAAAATGACGTTGACCATGATCAGGAACATGATTTTGCCGAAGCCCGCCGACAGCATCGCATTGGCGATTTGTTGTGGGATTTGTTCGTCGGTCAGCACATGTTTGAGGATCAAAGCGTTGGCGATGATGAACATCAACATCACGGTCAGCTTGCCCGCATCAAACAGGGTCTGGCGCGTGTCTGCGTGAAACCATGCGGTGAGCAAGGCCTGCGGTTTTCGCAACAAAGGGGTCGGTCCCGCCCCGTTCCGCCCCGCCAGTGGTCCCATGTCACGATAGACAAAGGAGGCCACCAGGAAGGCATAAACGGAGGCAACGGCGGCGGCTTCGGTCGGCGTAAAGATCGCGCCAGTGAGGCCCGGAACGCCGTAAATGCCGACCATGATGATGACGATCAACATCAGGCCCCAAAACGCGTCTTTGAACGAGGCGTAGATCTCGCCCCAGCCCGCCCATTCGCCTTTTGGCAGGTGCTTGATCCGCGCGATGACATAGATCGCAATCATCAACATCGTGCCCGCCAAAATGCCCGGAATGACGCCTGCAAGGAACATCCGACCGACCGACACGTCCACGGCGGAGGCATAGACCACCATCACGATGGAGGGCGGGATCAGGATGCCCAAAGTGCCCGCGTTACAGATCACGCCCGCGGCAAAGTCCCGCGAATAGCCCATTTTGCGCATCGCCGCGATGACGATGGAGCCGATGGCCACCACAGTCGCAGGCGATGAGCCGGACAGAGCTGCAAAGATCATACAGGCAAACACGCCCGCAATCGCCAAACCGCCATGCATATGGCCGACGCAGGCGATGGAAAACCGCACGATGCGCGTGGCCACGCCGCCCGTCGACATGAAGGAGGAGGCGAGGATGAAAAACGGGATCGCCAGGAGCGTGTAATGCCCGGCCATCGCTTGGTATAAAGATTGAGCGACGGAGGCCAGGGAGGTGTCGGAGAAGACCAACAAAAAGATCATCGAGGACAGGCCCAAAGAGACCGCAATCGGCACGCCGATCAGCAGGAGCCCGATGATCATGACGAAAAGAAGGATGACATCCATAGGGGTTATTCCTCGTATTCGGGGTGCGCAGGATGGGCCGCGACACGCTCGACGTCTTCTTCGGCTTCATGGGAAACGATCAGGATCGACTGGGTGCCAAGGATGATGCGGATCGTCGCCTGAACCACGCGCAAGAGCAAAAGGGCGGCGGAGAGCGGGATGATGAAATAGGGCACAACGCGGGGCAACTTGTCATAGCTGTCGCCATAGTTGATCGCCGCCTCCAACCAGCGGAAAATCCCCAGCATCGGGATTTGATCGGTGACATAAAACGCCCGGTCGCGCACGCCCGAGTCGATGCCAGTCGGGAACCAGCGGCCTGTTGTGGGCTGAAGCCCGGCGAAGGGTGCCCAGTAATCCCACGCGCCTTTCATTAAAAGCGCCGCATAGACGACACAGGCCAGCGCCGAAAGGATGGCCAAAATCCGGTGCCCCCGCGAAGGCAGCATGTTGATCACTGCATCCACACCCAGATGCGAGGTCTTTTTAAACCCGTAAGGGATGCCCAAAAGCACCAGCCACGCAAACAGGATCAGCACCACCTCAAGCCCCCAAATCAGGGAGTCATTGAACAGGTAGCGCATCACCACATTCACAAAAGTGACCAGCGTCATCAGTCCCAAAATCAAAGCGATCAGGTTTTCTTCCAAAGCGTCGAAAAACTCGGCGATGGGCGTTGTAGGCAGGTTGTCTTGAGATTGTGTCATCACTGGCCCCCTCTTTTGGCCCCAGATGCCCGGATACGGGCAAAGGATGCAGAAAACGGCCCCGCGTCAAATGCGCGGGAACCGTTCGTGTTCAAAGGCTTAAGCCTTAGTTTTTGGCATTGATCTCTTGCGCTGCGGCAATGTTGTCTGCGCCGACATCGGCTTCAAACTGTGCCCAAACCGGTTTCATCACATCGACCCAGGCCTGACGTTGCTCATCGGTCAATTCACGGATCACACCGCCTGCCGTCAACACAGCCTGACGGTTGTCTGCGTCCACTTCGGCAATCGCGGCGTTCCGCTCGGCGGTCACTTCGTTCATGATCGTTGCCAATTGATCGCGGGTGTCGGCATCCAGCCCTTCCCACCAATCGACGGAGGTCACGACCATATAGTCAAGCACGCCGTGGTTGGTTTCTGTGGTGCCGTCCTGAACCTCAAAGAATTTCTGGCCGTAGACATTGGACCATGTGTTTTCCTGACCATCGACAACGCCGGTTTGCAGCGCGCCGTAGACCTCGGAAAAGGCCATTGGCTGCGGCGAGGCATCGAGCGCTTCCATCTGGGCGACCAACACGTCGGAGGGCTGCACCCGGAATTTCAGGCCTGCGGCATCTTCGGGCATCACAAGCGGTTTGTTGGCAGAGAATTGTTTCAGACCATTGTGCCAGAACCCAAGGCCCAAAAGCCCGCGGCGCACCATGACTTCTTTCATGTTCTGCCCGACTTCGGAGCTTTGGAACTCCTCGACGGCCTCCATGTTCTTGAACATGAAGGGCAGATCGAAAATGCGGTAAACTTTGGTAAAGGATTCAAATTTCGACAGCGACGGTGCCGCCATTTGAACGTCGCCCTGAAGCATCGCTTCCAGCACTTGGTCATCGTTATAGAGCGTGGAGTTCGGGTAGACCTCGACACAGGCTTTGCCGTCCATCTCGGCATTCACCCGCTCCATAAACAGGTTCGCAGCAATGCCTTTCGGGTGTTTGTCGGTGTTGGTGACATGGCTGAATTTGATCACCATTTCGCCAGCATCACAGCCCATCGTATCGGCAAAAGCCCCGGTTGCGGTGAGCGCGAGTGCGGTGGCAGCGGTTGCAAGAAATTTCATGGGTTTCCTCCCTGTCATGAAATCGAATGTCAGTCGCGGTGCACGCGATTTTGGCCCGTACACCTCTGGGGCAGACCAAACAGGGGCAAGAGATTTGGAACAAGGTTTCGTGACGGAGGCGTGAAAATTTTATAATTCCCTTTATTTTTCATTTGGTTGCAGCACAGCTCAAGCGCATAGCAGCCATGCTGCATCTGCATGGTGTGCGGATCCCCACACGCCCAACTTTCTCAGACGTGCGAAAATCCGCACACATCACAGATATTCAAAACATCGCGACCTGCGCGACTCAGCCCCTGCCGCGTCGCACACATCACGCTCAATTGCGCTCAATTGCGCGCGTTGAAGTCCTGCGCGGCGGCAATGTTGTCTGCGCCCACATCGGCCTCAAACATTTTCCAAACGGGTTTCATCGCATCGACCCAGGCTTGGCGCTGTTCGGGCGTCAGGGTGCGCACGACACCGCCTGCTGCCAAAATCCCGTCTTTGGCCTCCTGATTGACCCGCTCAGACTCGCCATTGCGCGCCACGGTCACCTCATGAAGGATGGTGGCAAACTGATCTCTGACATCCGCATCGAGGCTCTCCCACCAATCGACCGAGGTCACGACCATATAGTCAAGCAACAGGTGGTTGGTCTCGGTTGCCCCCTCCTGAACCTCATGGAACTTTTGGCCATAAATGTTGGACCAGGTGTTTTGCTGACCATCCACGACGCCGGTTTGCAACGCGCCATACACCTCAGGAAAGGCCAGTGGTTGCGGGTTGGCGTTCAGGGCGCGCATCTGTTCAATGATCACCTCGGCGGGCTGAACCCGCATTTTGAGTCCGGCCACATCTTCTGGCATGACAAGCGGCCTGTTGGCGGTGATTTGTTTCATGCCATTGTGCCAAAACTCAAGGCCCAAAAGCCCACGCCGCACCATGCCTTCTTTCATCGCCTGCCCGGTGTCCGAGGCCTGAAACGCATCCACGGCCTCCATGTTTTTAAACATGAACGGCAGATCGAAAATGCGGAATTGCTTGGTGAAGGATTCGAATTTCGACAAGGACGGAGCCGCAAGTTGGACATCGCCCTGAAGCATCGCCTCCAACACTTGGTCATCGTTATAGAGCGTGGCGTTGGGGTAAACCTCCATACAGGCGGTCCCGTCCATCTCTGCGTTCACCCGGTTCACCAAAAGTGTCGCGGCGATGCCTTTCGGGTGTTTGTCTGTGTTCACGATATGGCTGAACTTGATCACCATCTCACCCGGATCACAGCCTTCGGTTCCGGCGAACGCGCCAGAGACGGACAGCGTCAACAGTCCAGCGGCCAAGGCGCAGGTCAAATTTCTCATGGATTTCCCTCCCGTATTTCGTCCCGTGCTTTCGGTCGGGACTGGAGGCAGGAAACAAAGGTCGCATATTTTAGCAAGGTATCAGATCATGCTTTAGAGGCACAGCAAGGGTCTCAACCGCGATACAATTCCGCCCGCACGCCGTGGCGCGCGAGCTTGTCGTAAAAGGTTTTACGCGGCAATTTCAATCCCTTCGCCGCCTCTGTGGCATTGCCACCGTGGCGTTGCAGCGCGGCGATCAAGAGCGAACGTTCGACTTGCGCCAATTGTTCGGCCAGTCCCAATTCGTCCTCTTGCGCCTCGCCTTCGGACAAGCCCATGGCAAAGCGCATCGCTGCATTCATCAGGCTGCGCGCATTGCCCGGCCAATCCTGTGCAATCAGGTTGGAAATCACCTCAGGCGTGATCTCCGGCACCGGCAGGTCGGATTGCTCGCAAGCAATATCAACGTAATGACGAAACAAGGTCGGGATGTCTTCGCGCCGTTCGCGCAGAGGCGGAATGCGGATCACCGCCGCCTCAAGCCGGTAAAACAGATCGGGCGAAAACGTCCCTTCAATAGTCTCATGGCGCAGATCGGCATAGGTGCCCGCGATCAGGCGCGGGCGATCATGGCCTTCGAGCAGTTCCAAAAGCGCGAATTGCGTCGGACGCGACAGGGCGACGATTTCATCCAAAAACACCGAACCATCCTTGGCGGCGTCAAAGGCGGCGGCGAGGCTTTCGGGGGTTTGCGACACCGCCGGAAATTTCAAAAACGGTGCCATGGAGCCCGCCGAGAGCAAATGCACCACCTCGGCCATTTTCGCGGTGCCCACGCCCGGCTCGCCCGTGACCAACACATCGGCGGCGGAGCGCGCCACCGCGCGGGCCTCTTCGCGCATCCGCTTGGAGAACTCGGAGGTGCCGCGCAACAGCCGTGCGGCGGCATCGCCTTGGGCCACTTGCCGTTTCAACCGCCGGTTTTCCAACACCAGCGCGCGGGTTTTCAGCGCCTTTTCGACCACGGCAATCAAGTCTTTCGGGGCGCAGGGTTTTTCCAAAAAATCAAAAGCCCCAGACGAGATGCCGCGCACCGCCATCGGCACATCGCCCTCCCCCGTCAGCAAGATCACCGGCAATTCCGCATCGACCGATTGGGCGAACTCCAATAAGGCAAAGCCGTCTTTGCCGGGCATCCGAATGTCGGATACGATCACCCCCTCAAAGCGGGGCGTGATGTGATCTTTAGCCTCGATATAGCTGCCCGCCAGGGTCGGCACGAGATGGGCCAGCTCCAGCGTCTGCCCCAGAGCCTCACGTACCGAAGCGTCATCATCGACCAATAAAACCCGTTCCACGCGCCCTGCCCGGTTCATTCATCCGCCTCCTGTGCCAGTGTCAAACCTGCTGTCAAACGTGCCGGGATCAATTCGATGGTGAAAATCGCCCCCTTCGGCGGATGCCCCTCTTGGGCGCGATTGGCGCCGCGAATGCGCCCGCCGAAAGATTGGATCAAGCCGTAAGAAATCGACAGGCCCAACCCCATGCCCTCGGACGCGCCGACCTCTTTGGTGGTGTAGAACGGATCAAAGATTTTGTCCGGCTCGGCGATGCCCGGCCCGGTGTCGGCCACAGTCAGCCGGGTGGGTGTGACTCCCGCCTGGCCCGCAGATATGCGAATCTCAATCCGTTTATCAGGACTGTCCGACATCGCGTCCACCGCATTGGACAACAGGTTCATCACCACCTGTTGCAACCGCACCTCGCCGCCACGCACCCAGACCGGTTCCCCCGGCGTCCAGTCCAAAGTGACCCCCGCCCGCGCGACCTTGCCCAGGGTCATTTCCAACGCCGCCTCGACCACTGCGGTCAGTTCGACATTGGTGATGGTCTCGGATTCTTGTCTGGCAAAGGCGCGCAGGTTTTTGATGATCCGGCCCATGCGGCGCGCCAGTTCGGAAATCCGGCCCAGATTTTCCGCCGCCTTGGCCGCATTGTCGCGCTCTAAAAACGCCTGTGCATTCTCGGCAAAGGACCGGATCGCCATCAGCGGCTGGTTCAATTCGTGGCTGATCCCCGCCGACATTTCGCCCAGGGCCGAAAGTTTCCCGGCCTGCACCAAATCGGCTTGGACGCGTTTGAGGCGGGCTTCGGCCTCAAGCCGCTCTGTGACCTCGCGGGTCAGGTCGCGGTTGGCGATTTCCAGCGCCTGGGTGCGGGTCGCCACACGGGCCTCCAGCCGTGTGTTGGCCTCGGCCAAGGTGCGTCTGCGTTCACGGGCGAAAAACCAAAACGTCGCAAAGACCAAAGCCAGCGCCGACGCCATCCCGGCCTGAAGGCTTGAGAGCGCGATCACCGGTTTGAGATCCATCAGCAATTCGGCCTCCAAGCGACGACCGGCAGGGGCTGGGTGATGTGCAGCGCGGGCGAGGGAATATAGGGCCCGGCCTCATGCAACCAAAGATCATGGCCCGAAATCTGACGGCGCGCGGTGACCGGCATCGGCCCGGCCAAGCCGCCACGCAGCACCAATTCGGAACGGTTGGACACGAAGACCACGCCATAGTCATCGGTGAAATAGATCGCCGAGGGTTCGGTCGGCCAGCCCCATTCCAACAGGCCGATGTTGACGTTGACGATCACGGCGGCGCGGGCCGGGCCGCCCGGATCAAAAACCGGGGCGGCAAACACATAGCGGCGCTGCTGGTCGGTGTCGACAAAATGCGCCACGCCCAACGCTCCGCTCATGGCACGGTTAAAGGCGGCTTGAGCCCCTTTGGGCAGAGTCTGTTCGCCCGCCGCGGCCAAAACAGTCCCATCGCGGGCCACCAACATCAACGAATGCGCGCCGGTTTTATCCGCCAGATTTTGCAACACATCGGTGGCGGCGCGGGCGACGTCCGCAGATTGATCGGGGCTGAGCGCCCGCGCCCAAACAGTGGGGTGATCCGACAGGAACACCGCCAATTCGCGGTAGCGTTGCAGGCCCGTGGTCAACCGATCCGAGGCCAAGGCCAAATCAGATGCGCCCCGTGCAGACGCCTGATCCAACCCCGCCCGAAAACTCAGACCAAAGACCAAAAGCCCAAAGGCCACGACAGCGACGAACATCCCCAACGCCCAAGACAGGCGGGGGTGGACCGGGGGGGAGGCCGGATCAAGGGCTGGGGTGTGCTCTGTGGTCATCTGAACCGAGAGTAGAAAACCTGTCTTGCAAAGGAAAGCGGTTCCCGACAAGTTCGCGCCATGAAAAACAGACCCTGAAAAACAGACCGCGAAAACATAAACAATGAAAAAACTCAGCTGCGCCCCCACCGACCCCGGTTTTGTCCAAAACCCCTATCCGTTTTACGATCACCTGCGTGAGGCGGGTCGCATGGTGTGGTGGGAGGACTTGGGCCTTCCGGTGATTGCGGGCTATGATGGCGTGTCGATGGCGCTGCGTGACGCGCGGTTTGGCCGCGAGGCGCCAAGCGGGTTTGAGCCCGACATCCCGGTGCATCTGCGCCCGTTTTATGACATCGAAGACCATTCGATGTTGGAGCTTGAGGGCGACCGGCACAAGCGGTTGCGCGGGCTGGTGCTGCGGGCGTTTACGTCCCGGCGGATCAAGGGCTTGGTGCCCGATCTGGAAGAGATCACCAATGATTTGATTGACCACTTCCCGCAAGATGCGGATTTTGACCTGTTGCCCGCCTTTTGCAAAATGGTGCCGGTGCGGATTATTTGTCGGCTTTTGGGCGTGCCCGAAGCGATGAGCGAACAGCTTTTGGGGTGGTCCAACGCCATGGTCGCGGTCTACACGCCGGGGCGCACGATTGAGATCGAGAGGGCGGCGGCAACCGCCGCCACGGAGTTTGCCGCCTTTATGCGCGGCTATGTTGACGAGCGCCGGTCCTCCCCCGCCGATGATCTGATCACCAGCCTGATTGCCGCTGAGGAAGAGGGCGAAAAGCTATCGACCGATGAGTTGATCACCACCTGTATCCTGTTGCTGAACGCTGGCCATGAGGCAACGGTGCACAGTCTTGGCATCGCGGTGAAGACCCTGCTTGAACATCACACCCCGCGTGAGATGATCATGGACGGGCGCATTGACGGGGTGATCGAAGAGGTGATCCGCTTTGATCCGCCGCTGCATCTGTTCCAACGCTGGGTCTACGAGGACACCACGTTTTTGGGCCAAGCGTTGAAACGCGGCGACAAGATCGGGCTTTTGCTCGGCGCGGCGGGGCGTGATGATGACGCGTGGGACGATCCTAATGTGTTTGATCCGACCCGTCCGGTGAAACAAAACATGGCCTTTGGCGCCGGTATTCATTTTTGCGTCGGCGCCCCCTTGGCGCGGCTTGAATTGCGGGTGGCCCTGCCGATCCTGTTTGCCCGCTGCCCCAACCTGCGCCTGCTTGAGGTGCCGCGCTATGCCCAGACCTGGCATTTTCATGGGCTGGAACGGCTCATGGTACGAACCTGATGGCGCGTTTGACATCTTTCCTTTGATCCCAACCCAAGGTATCCCTGCCCCATGGCAACCGTACTCGATAAAATCAAAGCCTATAAACTCGAAGAGGTGGCTGCGGCAAAGACCGCCGTGCCGCTCTCGGAGTTGGAGGCGACAGCCAAGACCCAAAGCCCCGTGCGCGGCTTTGGCTTGGCGCTGCAACAGGCCGCCACAACCGGCTATGGGTTGATCGCGGAGGTCAAAAAGGCCTCCCCCTCCAAGGGCTTGATCCGGCCGGATTTCGATCCGCCCAGCATCGCGCGCGCCTATGAGGCGGGTGGCGCAACCTGCCTGTCGGTGCTGACCGACACGCCGTCCTTCCAAGGCGCACCGGAGTTTTTGGTGCAAGCCCGCGCGGCGGTGTCCCTACCCGTCTTGCGCAAGGATTTCATGTATGACCCGTATCAGATCACCGAGGCCCGCGCTTGGGGGGCAGATGCGATCCTGATCATCATGGCCTCGGTGTCCGACGCGCAAGCGGTTGAGTTGGAAGATGCCGCTTTTGCATGGGGCATGGATGTGTTGGTCGAGGTGCATGACGCCGAGGAATTGGAACGGGCACAGGTGTTGAAATCGCCGCTTCTGGGCATCAACAACCGCAATCTTAAGACCTTTGAAACCACATTGGACACCACCCGCATGCTCTCCAAACTCGCGCCGCCCGAGCGCACACTAGTCTGCGAAAGTGGGTTGTTCACCCCCGAAGATTTGGCCGACATGGCAGGATATGGCGCGCGCTGTTTCCTCATTGGCGAAAGCCTGATGCGGCAAGACGATGTCGAGGCCGCCACCCGCGCGCTTTTGGCCAACCCAGCCCCAGCCACGCTGTAACGGAGGCGCGCTTATGGCCGAACTCACCCATTTTGACGACTCTGGCAACGCCATATGGTCGATGTTTCCGGCAAAGCGGTCACGGATCGTTTGGCCGTGGCGGAGTCTTCGGTCACGATGACGCCTGAGACGTTGGCCTTGGTCGTGCAAGGCACGGCGAAAAAGGGCGATGTGTTGGGTGTCGCACGGCTTGCGGGCATCATGGCGGCGAAAAAGACCGCTGATCTGATCCCTTTGTGCCATCCTTTGCCGATCACCAAAGTGACCTTGGATTTGACCCCTGACGAGACCCTACCCGGCGTGCGCATCCGCGCCACGGTGAAAACATCGGGGCAAACCGGCGTGGAAATGGAGGCGCTCACCGCCGCCTCGATTGCCGCCTTGACCATCTACGACATGCTCAAAGCCGCCGAAAAAGGCATGGAAATCGGGCCAACTCGATTGCTGCGCAAAGAGGGTGGAAAATCCGGGGTGTATGAGGCGGGTCAATGATTTCTGTCGCGGAAGCACTCGACAAAATCTTTGCCCTGTGCAGCCCACTTGAGCTGGAAACCGTGCCGCTGCGCCACGCCCATGGCCGCGTCTTGGCCGAGGATGCCGTGGCCAAACGCGACCAGCCGCCCTTTGCCTCTTCGGCGATGGATGGCTACGGGGTGTTGGACCTTGATGTGCCCGTGGGGGCGCAGTTCACCGTTGTCGGTGAATCCGCCGCAGGTCACGGGTTTGACGGCACGTTGTCCAAAGGCTGCGCCATACGCATTTTCACTGGCGCGCCGGTGCCTGAGGGCGTCACCCGCGTGATCATCCAAGAGGACGTGACGCGCGAGGGCGATGTCATCACCGTCACCGAGACCTTGTCAGAGAACACCAACATCCGCCCCCTTGGCGGCGATTTTCGCGTCGGTGACCGGGTCACGGCCCCGCGCCGCCTGAGCGCGCAAGATGTGGCGCTTTTGGCCGCGATGAACATTCCCGAGGTCCGCGTCAGCCGCCGCCCCGTCGTGGCCCTGATCGCCACGGGCGACGAATTGGTCATGCCGGGCGAAACGCCTGGGCCGTCGCAAATCATCGCCTCGAATTCTTTCGGCTTGGCCGCGATGATCGAAGAGGCCGGCGGGATCGCGCGGATGTTGCCCATCGCGCCCGACAATGAGACCGCGTTGCGCGCAACGTTTGAGTTGGCCCAAGGCGCGGATGCGATCGTCAGCATCGGCGGAGCTCGGTGGGCGATCATGATTTGGTTGGCAAGGTCGCCGCTGACATGGGCTTGGATCGGGCGTTTTACAAAGTGGCGATGCGGCCCGGCAAACCTTTGATGGCGGGGCGGTTGAACGGGGCTTTGATGATCGGCCTGCCGGGCAATCCGGTGTCCTCTTTGGTCACGGCCAAGCTGTTTTTGATCCCCGCACTCTGCGCAATGCAAGGCCTGCCCGCCGCCCCTGCCCCGCACCATAAAGCCCCGCTTTTACAGGATATTTCCTCAAACGGTCCGCGGGCTCATTATATGCGGGCGCGGCTTGAAACCGGCGGCATTCGCCCCTTTGAGCGCCAAGACAGCTCGCTGATGTCGATCCTGTCCTCGGCCAATGTGCTTTTGGTCCGCCCGCCGCTTGATCCGGCGCGCATATGCGGAGAAATCGTCACCTATATTGCGCTCTGAATTTTACTCAGGCGCCTTTTGATAAAATTTTCCAAATCGACCGTACGTTTTAACGCCGAATTAACCAAGCTCCCATCTTCTCTCCGCAACAGGCCCAAAGCCGCGCGGTCCAAAAGGAGAGGAACGTTGACACATTTCGGGAACGACGGTAGAACATTATTAGAACATGGTGCAAAACCCGTCTGGGGACTCGCGGACAATGGCGGACCTGTCGCCTTTGGACAAAAGGGCCAGATTGGGCGTAATGACCAATTAACGATGCGGATTTCGGGCGTGATCCCGTCCGTGCCGGTGCATTGGGTCAAAACGCTTTCGGGGGATGCCGTGACCCACGGCCCGATCCAATCGGGACCAAACGATCCCGAACCGGGGAAGAGGACCGAGCAGATGCTGACACGCAAACAACTCCAGCTGTTGGAATTTATCAACACGCGGATGCACAAGGACGGCGTACCACCCTCCTTTGATGAAATGAAAGAAGCGCTGGATCTGCGCTCGAAATCGGGCATTCACCGCTTGATCACCGCTTTGGAAGAGCGTGGATTTATTCGCCGCCTCGCCCACCGCGCCCGCGCTATCGAGATTGTGAAACTGCCCGAATCCATGGGGGGGCCATCGACCGCGCCGACCTCCGCCGGATTTTCACCGCGCGTGATCGACGGCGACCACCCCAACAGCCCGCCGCCGAGCCATGCTTTGGATGTGGAGGTGGTCTCTGCGATCAACCTGCCGATCATGGGCAAAATTGCCGCGGGCGTGCCGATTGAAGCGGTCTCTGACGGGACGATGAACGTGGCTGTGCCGGGGTCAATGCTTTCCGGCCACGGCAATCACTATGCACTTGAAGTCAAAGGCGAATCCATGATCGAGGCCGGGATTAACCACGGCGATATTGTGGTCATCCGCGAGACCTCAAGTGCCAACAATGGCGACATCGTTGTGGCAATGGTCGAAGGCTATGAAACCACGCTCAAACGCTACAAACGCCAAGGCGATATGGTGGCTTTGGAGGCGGCGAACCCGGCCTTTGAAACCCGCGTATTGCCCGCCCATCAGGTCGAGGTACAGGGCAAACTTGTGGGCCTGATCCGCAGCTATTGATCGCGCATTGCTAAAACCGCCATCAAAGTCCCCTTTGGTGGCGGTTTTTTATGATTTCGTTTCCGTCATGTTTTTCGTTTCCGTCGGTTTATTGCCTGTTCGCCAAACGCACCGTATCGGGGGCAAACCGTGCTCCCAAAACCATGGGCGGTAATGCATCGCGCACCTCTCGCGCCTCGCCCCCGCGCGGCCCACGCAAGGCGGGCGTGTTCCAAAGGCGCACACCGGAGGTGGCATAGGCCGTGCGCATCTCCACCGTCTCGCCCCGAGGCGAGAGCGCCAAAGCGCCGCTTTGACGTAGGAAACCAACATCCACCAAAAGACAGCCCTCCGGCACTGCCTCCTGCCAAATCTGGTTGATCACCACGAAATCATGGTCGACACAGGCCCTGCGGGTGGCCTCCTGCCAGCCTCGTCCGCTGACATGGGCGATGCTCAGACCGGGCAGGTCCAAAACCGGCATATCGCGGGCGGCGGCCGTGATTTGATCGGCAAAATCGCCGTCATTCTCCAACCAGACAGAGGCGACAAAGCCCGCGCCTTTGGCTTTGTTCAGCACCCGCCCCTCGGCCCCGATCCGACCGATCAAACTGCCATCATCCGAGATCAAAAGCGCCGGGCGATCCGCCATGAACCAAAGCACAAACCCGGCCAACACCGGCAAGATGCCCAAAAGCTGTCCGCGCCCACGCCAAAGGATAACAAAAATGCCGCCGATCGCGATGAGCGGCAAGGTCTCGGGCGGCGGGGCGGCAAGGTGACTGACCGCGCCGTCCCAGCCCGAGACCATATGGGCCACCGCCAAAATCCACCGGATGCCACCGCCCATGACGGCAAGAGCAAGGCCTTGAAGCCCGAAGGGCGTCAGCAGGAGTGCTAAAATGGCGGCGGGCATGATCACAGCACCCATCATCGGCACGGAAATGACATTGGCCAACAGGCCGAAATCCGCGATGCGATTGAAATGCGCGGCAGCAACCGGAGCGGTGGCGATCCCCGCCACGGCAGAGGACAGAACGACCGTGGCAATCCCGCGCAGCCAAGTGGGCCAGCCCGACATCAACCGCAATCGGCGTACGATAGTGAAAACGGCGACAAGGGCGGTGGTGGCGGCAAAAGACATTTGAAAGCCGGGTTCGGGCAGGACTTCGGGACGCAACACGAGGATCAAAAGAGCGGCAATGGCGACGGCACGTAAGGAAATGGCTTGGCGGTCCAACAGCACGGCGACAAGCATGACTGAGACCATGACAAAAGCGCGTTCCGTGGCGACGTTGAAACCGGAGAGCGCGAGGTAAAACAGCCCTGCGGCCAATGCGCCGGAGGCGGCGATTTTCTTGAGCGGCCAAGTAAGTGCTGCGCCGGGAAACATGGCGAGGCAGAGGCGCAGGGCAAAGAACACGGACCCGGTCAAAAGCCCCATATGCAGACCTGAAATCGCCAAGAGATGCGACAGGTTGGCCCCGCGCAGGGCCTCGGCCGTGTCCAAGGTGATGCCGGATCGGTCGCCGGTGAGGATGGCGGCGGCGAAGGCACCGGGTTGGCCGGGGATTTGGGATTGGAGCGCCGAGGACAGGGTTTGGCGCAGACGATGGACCCAAAGCGTGAGCGAGCGATCGGTGTCAGCGATGCGCAGGGCGGGCACGCGGGTGTAACCGACCGCGCCCAGCTTGTCGAACCAGGCCATGCGTTGAAACTCGAACGCGCCGGGTTCAGCGGGGCCGGAGGGCGGCGACAAATGGGCGGTCAGTGCAAGGCGCATACCGGGTTCGGGGGCGACAAAGCTTTGGTCGCCATACAGCGAAATACGGACCTTATAGAGCGTGCGGTCCGGGGAAAAGTTCCGCAACGTGACCCGATCCAAAGTCAGGCGCAGGGCGTCGGAGGCGGAGCGGTCGATATGGATCACCCGCCCCTCGACCGGGCCGTAATAGCGGAAGGTCAGCACCGGCTCAGAGACCATATGGCTGCGCAACCCTGCCGCGAAAAAACCCATTGAAACCGTCAGCATCGCGATCAACAGAGGGGCTACGCGCGGCGGGGTTTTGATCAGGGCCAAAAGGCCCAGGATGACCCCGGCGAGGATCACGCCCAGCAGGGTGACCGAGGGTTCCAGAGATTGGGCGAAAAACACGCCAATGCCGATGCCGAAACACACGGGCAGCCAAAGGAAAAGCCGCCCGCGTTGCGCGTCGACGATATCGAGAGGCACCTGTGCAATGAGCGTGAAGAGGCGCACCCTTGTTTCCCTATCCCCGTTCCCTTATTCCGTGCTCAACACCTGTCTGCCATCATGGCGCAATCTTGGTTACCAAAGGGTTAATTCTCGCATGTCCGCCACCTCTTCCGCATCCGCCAAAACCTCTCCTGTTGTCACCCGTATCGCCCCCTCGCCCACCGGCGATATGCATATCGGCACCGCCCGCACAGCCCTGTTCAACTGGCTGTTTGCGCGCGGCCATGGTGGCACGTTTTTGATGCGGATCGAGGACACGGATCGGGCGCGGTCTACCCCCGAGGCAACGCAGGGCATTTTGGACGGGATGGCGTGGCTGGGCCTGGACTATGACGGCGAGGCGGTAAGCCAATTCGAACGCGCCGGGCGCCACGCCGAGGTCGCGCATCAGATGTTGGCGGCAGGCACCGCCTATAAATGTTTCGCCACCCAAGAGGAGATCGAAGCCTTTCGCGAGGCAGCGCGGGCCGAGGGGACATCCACGCTCTACCGCAGCCCGTGGCGTGACGCCGACCCAAGCACCTACCCCGATGCGCCCTATGTGATCCGCATGAAAGCCCCGCGCGAGGGTGTCACCGTGGTGCAAGACGCTGTGCAAGGCGAGGTGACGTTCAAGAACGAATTGCTTGATGACATGATCGTGTTACGTTCGGATGGCACACCCACCTATATGTTGGCCGTGGTCGTCGATGATCACGACATGGGGGTGACCCATGTGATCCGTGGAGATGACCACCTGAGCAACGCTGCACGCCAGATGACGATCTATACTGCGATGGGCTGGCCCCTCCCGGTTTATGCCCATATCCCTTTGATTTTTGGGCCTGATGGCAAGAAAATGTCGAAGCGCCACGGCGCGACCGGGGTCAAGGAATATCAGGCCATGGGTTACCCCGCCGCCGGGATGCGCAACTATTTGGCGCGGCTGGGGTGGAGCCATGGCGATGATGAGTTTTTCACCGATGCGCAGGCGCAAGAATGGTTTGAACTGGATGGAATCAATAAGGCTCCGGCACGGTTTGACACCAAAAAACTTGAAAACATCTGTGGTCAGCATCTTGCGGTGATGGAAGATGCCGAAATCTTGGGCGAAATCATCGGCTATCTTGCCGCCGCCGGTGAGACAAAATTGACGGATGCACAGCAAACGCGGCTTTTGGCGTCTCTGCCGTTTCTCAAAGGCTCGGCCAAGACATATCCGCAACTCATTGAAAAAGCACGATTTGCCTTGGTGGATCGACCTGTTTCGATGGATGAAAAGGCGCAAAAACTGGTGGGTTCAGTATCCAACGGTATACTGGAAGAATTGACGCCGCACCTGCAAAGTGTTAGCTGGGAGCGCGACGCGTTGGAGGAGGCTGTCGGCCGCGTTATGGAGGCGCAAGAGATCGGGTTTGGCAAGGTGGCCGCGCCTTTGAGATCCGCCCTCGCTGGCCGCAGTGCAACCCCAAGCGTGCTTGATATGATGGTGGTTTTGGGCCGCGACGAAAGCCTCGCCCGGATCGCGGATTTTATGGCAAGTGAGCCTGAACAAACGGGCGGGACTGCTTAATTTGGCCGAAAGACCACCTGAGATCAGGGTCACTTCGGCATGTGGTGACCGAAGCGTTTTGGTGACGGTCACATGAGATTTATGCCGAGGCTGGACAGGCTTCGGACGCCCGTAGGGTAAGGCCTCGCAGAATATGCGCCCCCCTCGCCCGCGGGATCGGAACTGGAACCAGATATGAGGTTCCCAAGCCAAGACGGTGCCCGAGAGTTTCTTGGGCGCTCGCCTGATCACCAACGGCCCTTTGGCGTCTGCAGACGCGGATCAAAAGGGCACCGTTGCCAACCGAAGGAACGACCATGGCAGACACTCAAAAGACCGCGACCCTGACGCTTGACGGCAAGACTTTCGATCTTCCGATTTATTCGCCCACCGTGGGGCCTGACGTGATCGACATCCGAAAACTCTACGGCCAGGCCGGTGTTTTCACTTACGATCCGGGCTTTACCTCCACCGCCGCCTGCGACAGTGCCATCACCTTTATCGACGGGGACGAAGGCGTTCTTTTGCACCGGGGCTACACCATCGGTGAACTGGCCGAAAAATCGCATTTCCTCGAAGTGTGCTACCTGTTGCTTTACGGGGCCCTGCCGACCGCGAAAGAAATGGAAGACTTCGAGGCGCTGGTGACCCGTCACACCATGGTGCATGAGCAGATGCATAAATTCTTCACCGGCTTCCGTCGTGACGCGCATCCGATGGCCATTATGGTCGGTGTTGTCGGCGCCATGTCTGCCTTCTACCACGACTCGATCGACATCGCCGATGCGCATCAGCGCGAAGTGGCGACCATCCGTTTGTTGGCAAAAATGCCGACGATCGCGGCGATGGCCTATAAATACACAATCGGTCAGCCGATGGTCTACCCGCGCAACGATTTGGATTACGCGTCCAACTTCTTGCACATGTGTTTCTCGGTCCCTGCCGAAGAATATGTGGTGAACCCGATCCTGGCCCGCGCCATGGACCGGATCTTTACGCTGCATGCCGATCACGAACAAAACGCTTCGACCTCGACCGTGCGTTTGGCCTCCTCTTCGGGTGCCAACCCGTTCGCCTGTATCGCTGCGGGCATCGCCTGTCTTTGGGGTCCGGCGCATGGTGGTGCCAACCAGGCCTGTCTTGAAATGCTGCGCGAAATTGGCACCGTGGACCGTATCCCGGAATACATCGCCCGCGCCAAGGACAAGAACGATCCGTTCCGCCTGATGGGCTTTGGTCACCGCGTTTACAAAAACTTCGATCCCCGCGCGACGGTGATGAAACAGTCCGCCGACGAGGTTTTGGAACTCTTGGGTGTGGACAACAACCCGACGCTTCAGGTCGCAAAAGAGTTGGAAAAACAAGCGCTTGCCGATCCGTATTTCCACGACAAGAAACTGTTCCCGAACGTCGATTTCTACTCCGGCATCATTTTGGAGGCCATGGGTTTCCCGACTGCGATGTTCACCCCGATCTTTGCGCTCTCGCGCACCGTCGGCTGGATTTCGCAGTGGAAAGAGATGATCGAAGATCCGGCGATGAAAATCGGTCGTCCGCGTCAACTTTACACCGGCGCAACCGAACGCCCCTATGTGAATGTCGAAGACCGCTAAGATCCTGTCGATTTTCTGAAAAATGCGAAACCCGCTTCAAAAGAGGCGGGTTTTTCTTTGAGTTTTTTGGCAACTATGGAAACGGATCACGCCGAACCCGCGCGGCGACGCGAGAGCCGCAATCCGTCACGCATGTTGAAGCTCAAAAGCGTGATGGTGGCGGCGCCAGCCAACGGCTCCACCGTCTGGATGCCCCAATAAGGCAGCCCGCCCTGCCCTTGCATCGCGAGAGGCAAGAGGATGAGCGCAGAGGGCACGAGGAAAATGATCCCGTTGAAAGCGATGATCTTCATCCGCTTTTGTTTGGCGCCGATCAGCGGCCCGCGCAGGTTCTGGCCGAGGCGATTGCCGGATAAACCTGTCAGGATCAGCATCGGAATGAGCGCCCAAAGACCCCAGGCGATACCGGTTTTTGCCATGACGATGAGGTATTTATCCCCGATTACAATCGTCGTGACCGTGGCAGCCCAGAAGGTCGCAATGATCAGGAGGGCCGCCGCCCCGAAGGCAGCATGGAATTTGGGCAGCATGGTGAGTCTCCACATTAATAGCTTGCTATATATATTTGCATAGCAAGCTATATTGTGAAAAACAAGCCTCATGACACAGACTAAATTTTCCCGCGCGCACTCCGAAGGCTATCAGGTGAACCACATGGCCCGGCTCTTCATCCGTGCCATTCAGGACCGGATCAAACCACTGGGCCTGTCCACCGGCACCTTCCCCGTGATGCTGGCGCTTTGGGAGAAAGAGGGCCAAACGCAGCGCGAGCTGGTGCGGGAGCTGGGCGTCGAACAGGCGACCATGGCCAACACGCTGTCGCGGATGGAGCGGGACGGTTTGGTGATCCGGCGCGCGCATGAGGCGGATGCACGGGTGCAGACCGTCTGGCTGACGGAACGCGCGCGGGGGCTCAGAGACCCTGCGATCGAGGAGGCGACTGAGGTCAATGATCTGGCGACCCAAGGCATGAGCGATCAGGAGCGCGCCGATTTCACCGCGCTGATGGCAAAGGTCGTCGCAAACCTGTCTGAGACTTAACGACCTTCATATTTGGGTTTGCGCTTTTCCAAAAAGGCGATGACACCCTCTTTGAAATCGCGGGTTTGGCCGCAGTGGTTTTGCAACTTCGCCTCAAGGGTCAATTGCTGGGCCAGAGTGTTGTCATAGGAGGCATGCATGGCCTCTTTGAGGTGGCGATAGGACACGGTCGGGCCCTTGGCCAGATACCCGGCCCGCGCGCGCCAATGAGCGTCGAAATCGGCGTCAGGCACGGCCTCGTAAATCATACCCCATTGCATCGCCTGAGCCGCCGAAATTTCATCGGCAAACAGCGATGCCCCCATGGCACGCGCCAGCCCGACCAAACGCGGTAAAACATAGGTGCCACCCGCATCCGGGATCAGGCCGATGCGCGAAAAGGCCTGAACGAAGACGGCGGATTGGCTGGCGATCACCACGTCACAGGCCAGCGCCAAAGAGGCCCCTGCCCCTGCCGCAGCGCCATTGACAGCGGCGATGGTGGGCACCGGACTGTCATGAATGGCGTGGAGCATCGGCTCATATTCATCGCGCAGCGTACGTTCCAGATCGGCGGTGGCGGCATTCACCCCATCGCCCAGATCCTGACCGGAACAAAACGCACGGCCCTCGCCGGTCAACACAACCACCCGCGCCGATTTGGCGGCGTCGCGCACCGCATGGGTGATTTCCGCGCGCATCTGGGTGTTGAGCGCATTCATCACCTCGGGGCGATTGAGGGTGACGACGGCAATGTCGTCCGCCTGCTCAAAGCGAATTGTGTCGTACTGCATGGACGTCTCTCTCCCTGATTGGTTGCCCCAAAGATAGGCATCGCGGCGCCAAAAGGAAGAGAGACGCTCCGTCATCGTGCAAGTTTCATGACTGACGTCTCATCAAAGACCAAACAGCGCAGAACTTCGGTCAGGCACATCGGGGTTGGCCTGCCGTCTGCGCATCACGGCGCGGATCACCGCCAAGGCGGTTTCATCGGGGCGCGCCTCAAGGCGGATGTAGCGCGAGCCATCGCGGTTGCGTTCCAAAAGCCCGTCCTCAATCAAAGAACGGCGGATTTGGGCGGCATCGCGAAAGGAGGTCATGGTGTCGAACAGATCGGAAATCTCGCGCTCAGAGAACACGTGGCGCGGCGGCACCTGAGCCCAGAGCGCCCAAAGCCCGTGTTGACGAACCTTGCGTTTGGTCGACCATGAGGTCAAACGCCCGGTCTCATCAAACCGCGCCAAAGCGCGTGACACGGCCCGTCCTTCGGCAGCCATGATCGGTTCGACGCCGATTTGAGTGGCTTTGAGATGTTGAAAATTGCGATAGCCCCCGGCGCGGGCAATCGCATTCAACAGCGATTGATGCGGCGGGGCCGTGTCGCCCAGATCGGATTTGAGCGCACGCGCAAAGGCGGACACGTCGGGAAGGGTGAGTGAAATCACGTCACGAGTCATCGGTTCTCTCCGTTGATCGCGTCTGTTACATCGTGCGGGAGCTGTCCTTGCCACGCTCAAGACGCGCGGAAACCGGGAGTGTTCAAAGGCTTAAACAGGTTCAGCGTATTTCCATGTGGAAACGACAGCGACTCGGTGAACTGCGGACCGTGGCACGGGTATACAGAACCCCGCCCTGCGATGGCAAGCGGCGGGGTTTGAGTATTTTTAACACGGTAAAGGCGGCGGCTTTAGTCGTTCAAAAGCGCCTGTAGCCGCTTTTCTTCGTCTTCGGTCAGCTCGGATTGTTCGGGTTCCGATTGCCGACGGCGCAGAAAGCCAAAACCGATGCCAAGCGCGATGATCAACATGGCGGGGCCTGCGATCCACAGCAATTTGTTGGCCCCGGTCAGGGTCGGTTTCAACAGCACATATTCGCCGTAACGGTCGACGATATAGGCCACGGTTTCCTCGTTCGTATCCCCCGCGACAAGGCGTTCGCGAACCAAAAGCCTCAGGTCTTTGGCCAGAGTCGCGTTGCTCTCGTCGATGTTTTCATTGCGACACACAAGACAGCGCAGCCCTTGAGAAATCTCACGGGCGCGCGATTCCATCACCTGATCGGGCAGAACCTCGTCGGGTTGCACCGCGTAAAGTGGCGTGGCGAGGAGCAGCGCGAGGGCAAGGATCAGGCGTTTCATTCGGCGGGCACTCCTTTTGGGGCAGAGGCCAGCGACTTTTTGCGCGCGCCTGCCGCGACCCGGTAACGGCGATCCGTGAGGGAGAGAACGCCGCCAAAGGCCATGATCAACGTGCCGCCCCAAATCCAGTTGGCCAGCGGTTTGATATAGGTGCGCACGGCCCAGCCACCGTTGGATTGCACATCCCCGATCACCAGATAGACATCGCGCAAAAAGCCGTTGTCGATCCCGGCCTCGGTGGTCGGCATTTGCGCCACCGGGTAGGAGCGTTTTTCGGGGTGCAACGTGGCGACTTTTTGGGGGCCTTCAAAGACAGACATGGTGGCCATGGTGGTGAGGTAATTCGGCCCCTGTTTGCGTTCGACCGCATCAAGCGTGATGGTGTAGCCCGCGACATCAAAAGTTTCACCAATCTGCACGACACGGATGTCTTCGACAGTCCAGGCCGTCAGCCCGGCGATGCCCGCGATGGTGATGCCGAGGCCGCCATGAGCGAACAAGCGCCCCCAATCGGCGCGCGGCAGACGGAACAGCCGCGACAGATTGCGGTTTTTACCGAGCTTCAGAACGATGTCTTGGATGGCGCCCGCAACGACCCAAGTGCCAAGGCCAAGACCGATGGGCGCAAGGAGGGTCTTTTGCGTTTGCATCGACCAGATCAGCCCCATGACCGCAAGCGTCAGGATCAGCGCCGGGATGAGCCTTTTCAGCGCCGCCCCAAGGCGCGCGCGTTTCCACGGCAGGATCGCGCCGATGGGCAAGACCACGGCCAGCATGGTGAAAAACGGCGTGAAGGCGGCGTTGAAAAACGGCGCGCCGACAGAGAGTTTGCGCGCCCAGAAGGCTTCGGCCACCAAGGGCCAGATTGTGCCGGTGAAGACAACCAGAGCCGCAACGGCAAGCAGGATGTTGTTCACCACCAAAGCGCTTTCGCGCGAGACCATGGAGAACACGCCCTTGGCGCTCATCACATTGGCGCGCAAGGAGAACAGGAGCAACGCACCGCCCATGAAAAAGGCCAAGATCATCAGGATGAAAATGCCGCGTTCGGGATCATTGGCAAAAGCATGAACCGAGGTGATCACGCCCGAGCGCACGAGAAACGTGCCAATAAGCGAGAAGCCGAAGGCCAAAATGGCCAGCAAAATGGTCCAGCTTTTGAGCGCCTCGCGTTTTTCCACAACGATAGCGGAATGCAGCAGCGCGGCAGCAAAAAGCCAAGGCATGAAAGACGCGTTTTCGACCGGATCCCAGAACCAAAAGCCGCCCCAGCCAAGCTCATAATACGCCCACCACGAGCCAAGGCCGATGCCGATGGTGAGGAAAATCCACGCCGCCAAGGTCCAGGGACGCACCCAGCGGCCCCATGCGGCATCCACCCGCCTTCGAGCAAAGCGGCGACGGCGAAGGAGAAGGTCATCGAGAGACCAACATAGCCGAGATAGAGGAACGGCGGGTGAAAGGCGAGGCCCGGGTCTTGCAACAGCGGATTAAGGTCTTCGCCATTCATTGGAGGGAATTCGAGACGAGTGAACGGGTTGGACGTGAACAGGATAAAGGCCAGAAACGCCAAACCAATCGAGCCTTGAACCCCCAAAACCCGCGCCCGCAATGTGTCCGGCAGGTTGCTGCCAAACAGCGCCGCCGCTGCACCGAAAAGGGCCAAAATCAGCACCCAAAGCAACATCGAGCCTTCGTGGTTGCCCCAAACGCCGGAGACTTTGTACAGCATCGGTTTGAGCGTGTGCGAGTTGGCCACCACCACTTTGAGCGAGAAATCCGAGGTGACGAAGGCGTAGGTCAACGCGCCAAAAGAGAAGGCAATCAACACAAGTTGCACCAAAGCCGCCGGTTCGCCCACGGCCATCAGGGCTCGTTTGCCCATTTGCGCGCCCCAGAGCGGCAAAACGGTTTGAGCGATTGCCACGACAAAGGCCATGACGAGGGCAAAATGTCCTAGTTCTACGAGCATGTGCGTCTCCCTTTTGCGACTGTTCTACCCGGTTGTGGGCGACCCGCCAATGGGCTGCGCGCGCATGTCGCAAGCGGATGCAACGAGACCCGCGACCAAAGCACAAGAAAAAGGGGCCAAAGCGGCCCCTTTTCCGTCTCACCCCACCCCCTTGTCGCTAAAGCAACAAAAGGACCCCAAGAGAGACAAACAACGCGCCAAACACCGGCCAAAGAAAGGCGAGGCCGCGCAGACCAAAGGAGCCTTGGATCACCGAAAAGTGAAGCACCGCCCCGGAGATCAGCAGTGAGAGGAACAAAAACAACGCCGCCGCTTCGGCTCCCCATGCCGGATTGTCAGCGATTTGCATCAACCACCACCAGCCGATGGTCAATCCAGACCCCGCCCACGACAGCGACATGCCAAGCGCCAAAGGCGTGGCGCGCACCTGCCAGAGCCATAAAAACGTCACCGAAATCAGCAACGCCATCAAGGCAATGGCCCCGTAGGCGATCAACATTGCCTGTTCATATCCGACGGTCTGCACCGCCAAAAACGCCGCTACGACAACCACGGCGTAAAGAATTGCGACCTGTTTCATTGTTCAAGCATCTCCTTGACGACCGCGTCCAATGCGGCGGCGGCCTCGCGGTTTTGGCGCAACGCCGTGGCAAGGGCTTCGCCCCACCAGAGCCTGCGAAGTTTGGTCCACATCTTGCGAAAGGGATCTGTCATCACGTCATCCCCTCGGCAGCCGTTCGCGGATCATCGTGGTCATTTCCACCAAAATCTGCGTGTTTTTGTTGAGCACATCACGGGTCGCCTGATCCTTTTGCGCATCGCGATAGAGCAGGAAAAACACCATCAACACCCAAGGCCCGTGTTCAGAGACAGCGGCAATCAACGCATCACTCATTCCCGCCCCCTTTCCAGGCCTCAAGGGCGGGATTTTCCGCCTCTGCCCCCGGCACATAGATCGGCTTGGCCTCCCAAGAGGGGTGAGATGCCACAGGCGGAACACCCTGCCCCTGCGCCCCCGCTTCAAGCGCCTTGAGCGCCGCGATATTGGCGGTCACAATCGGGGCTTGCGCCACGGTGGCGGCGACAGAGCGTTGAAATTCTTGCGATTTCACCTGATAGCGCGCGCCAAAGTAAAACGACA
This sequence comes from Roseobacter sp. TSBP12, assembly GCF_009129705.1. Lineage (NCBI taxonomy): Bacteria > Pseudomonadati > Pseudomonadota > Alphaproteobacteria > Rhodobacterales > Roseobacteraceae > Roseobacter > Roseobacter sp. TSBP12. The sequence goes on along the minus strand of NZ_PYIB01000004.1, from coordinate 134,457 downwards.
CGATCGTGCCCAACAGCCACCAAAGCGGCTCCGGGATCAGCGCGACCCCCTGCATCCTTGAGGCAAACCAAAGCGGATCGACCATGGCCGAAACGCACAACCCGATGGTGCCAAAGGCCATCAACGGGCGAGGCACGCGATTGAGCGCATCCATCAACCGATCAAACGCGCCTTTGCGTTCCACCGCAAATTCGGCGGCGAATTGTTGCATCGCAGAACTGCGGTAATTGGCCTCGCGCACCGCGCCCGCCTCTTTGTTTTCGAAAAACACTTCGGCCGTGTCTTTGACCAGATTGCGCCCGTCGCCAAAGATCACCTCGAACAGCCTGCCGATTATCCCCATGACGCCACCCGCGCCGCATGTTCGGCCTCAGTCAAGTGATACCGTGGAGAGACGAATTCCTCGGCACGAGTGATCCAGCCGCCTTTGCCGCCCTTGCGTGTGCGCGCGTATTTGCGCGAGGTCGGGCGGCGATCTGCCAGAGCGTAATAGTAATTGCGCCGGGCGATGCCGTAGGCGTCGGCCAAATGATGCGGGGCCAAAGATTGCGCGATATGGGCGGCCTCGATGGTCTGCGGCCCAATCGCCCCATCCACCGCAATCCTCTGACCCATATCGGTCAAAAGCCGCTGCAAAATCCGCACGGCAGTCCCACCCGCGTTGACATACATGTCAAACACGCTGGCCTGCAAAACCGGGGGCAATTCGTCGATGCGGGGGCGGTGAAAGTAGTGTTCAACAAAAATGTCGCGCGCCTGAACCCGCGTCAGCTTGCGCAGGTCGGATGTCGTCACCCGCCCGTCGCCATCCACATCGACGCCCAGCGTGCGCATCGTGCCGATGGTGACGCCATATTTGGTTGCCCCGCCCGGATCGTCGGGGTCATTGACGTATCCGCCCTCACGGGCAATGATCTCGTCTGCGATCTGTTGTACTGTTTTCATATGCCTCAATCCCACCAATTGATGGGATCAAGGTTGCGCAAAAAGGTTAACGCCCGTGGACCTGAGCGCGCGTGTCAAAATTTACCACATTATTACAATATCTTGTGAAGAATATCCGTTCCCTTATCCGGAATGAAAGAAATCTAGCCGCCCCCTTGGCGCTCATCCTGTTTCACTTCGAATTGCTTCCAAACATGCATTCGCCCTTTTTGGCGGGCATCGGCGAGCCAGAGCTTTTTGCGTATATCTGGGACTTCCATAGACTGATAGAGACCGCCAGAAAACTTGGGCCAATCAATCGCAAGGCCTTGCTTGACCATTTCCGCAGATAAGTCGCGCCCATCCGGCAAATAACACCGCGCAACGGTGCGACCATGGCTATCCACATCAGTCACCTCGGCACGAATAGATTGCCCTTTGCAAAGACGGACCAATGCCCATTTCGCCTTTTTTCCATAGGGGTGGTTCATCTCCGGCGCATCGACACCGAAGAGACGTATTTGGGTTTTCTGGATCACAATCGTGTCGCCATCAACGACATAGGCACTTCCCCGCAGAACAGGTTTTTCCAGTGCCTCTCGTGCGGCCTTTTCGTTGAATGCGTTGGCGGGAGAAACAGGTTTGCTTCGATTAGGTGGAATAGATGGTTTCAACGCTTGACGTGCGGCGCGTCTCACCTCTTTCTTCGCATGACGCATAAATGCAGCGCCCGCTATAAGAGCGATAATAAAAAATAACTCAGCCAAAGCCCAATCCTCCCCAAAATAAAGAGGATTAAAATGCACAGATGCTAGGAATTCAAGAGGCGGGCAGCTTCGCGCCTCGCGGTGTTCAGAAAGACTTAGCTTTCCGGCTCTTTATAGAGACCCTGTTCCTTGAGAGCGTCCACAACCTCTTTCGGCATATAAGACTCATCGTGTTTGGCCAGAATTTCGGTCGCCACAAACACCCCGTCTTGCAGGCTGCCGGTGCCGATCATACCCTGATTTTCGTCAAACAAATCCGGCAAAACACCCTCAAAGCGCACCGGAATCGTCTCATTGGTGTCTGTCACGCTAAAGGTCACATGGGTGCCCTCACCGCGCACCAAACTGCCCTCTTCGACCAACCCGCCGATGCGAAAAATCTCGCCCGCGCGCGGTGGTTCTTCGACCACTTGCGTGGGCGAGCGAAACAGATTGATGCCATCGCGAAAGGCATAGCCAATCAGCGACACGGCCACCACAAGGGCCACGGCGGCAATCGCAATCACTTGAATGCGACGGGTCTTTTTCAGGGTCTTCAAACCGGCCATGGCGTCCTCCTGTGAGACAATGTTACGGATACATCGGTGCGTTCATAAGACCGGCGGTCTCATCGAGCCCAAGCATCAGGTTGGCGTTTTGGATCGCTTGACCAGACGAGCCTTTGGTCAGGTTGTCGATCACCCCCACCACGATGGTCCGGCCTTGGATACGATCCTCCACCACGCCAATATGACAGAAATTTGAGCCGCGCACATGTTTCATCGCCGGCACCTGCCCTAGTGGCAGCACTTTGATAAACGGCTCGTTCATATAGGCATCAGCCAGCGCGTAATGCACCGCACTCGCCTCGCCCTGAACATAGGCAGTGGCCAAGATGCCACGGGTGGCGGGGATCAGATGCGGGGTGAATTGAATGCGTACATCGCGGCCCGCGACCAGGGAGAACTCCTGATCAAATTCGCCCAAATGCCGGTGTTTTCCGCCGACCGAATAGCCAAAGCTGTTGTCTTCAAGCTCGCCGAACAAAAGATGCTCTTTCAGCGCCCGCCCAGCGCCGGAGACCGCCACTTTGAGATCCAAAATGATCTGATCGAGGTCGATCACCCCGGCGCCAATCAAAGGCCGCAGGATGAATTGCCCGGTCGCGGCGTTACAGCCGGTCCCGGCCACAAGCCGCGCGGTCTTGATCTGATCGCGGTAAAATTCGGTCAGGCCGTACACTGCCTCTTTTTGCAACTCGACCGCAGAGTGCGGTTTGCCGTACCATTTCTCATATTCAGCCGGGTCACGCAGCCGGAAATCGGCAGACAGGTCCACCACTTTCGTCGTCGCAGGCAGCTCTTTGATCACCGCTTGGGAGGTCGCATGGGGCAGCGCGCAAAAGGCCAGATCGACATTTGCAAAATCAATATCCTCGATCTTGCACAGCGCCGGAAGGTCCATGTGGCGTAGATGCGGATAGACATCGGCCATCGCCATGCCCGCCTTGCGATCACCAGACAGCGCCACGATCTCCATCGACGGATGGGTGGCGATCAAACGGACAAGCTCGGCCCCTGTATAGCCGGACGCGCCCAGAATGGCGATTTTATGGGTCATCGGTGTCTCTTTCGTGCATCGAGCCTCTGAGAGGCTCGGTTGAACTCTAATCTAGGGAGGAACGCGCCCCGCCGCAATTGCGACAGGACCGCGCGGGGTATCAAACGGGTCACTCTTTGGCGATCACGCCTTTTGAAACGTGACCGGTCGTCGCAAAAACTGCGTCGCCCCGCGGGAGACCTTGGCCGGGTCACCCGTGGTCAGGAACATCGACTCGGTGCCGGTGCCAATCATCTTTGGGTGGCGTTTGAGGTAATCCTCAAGGCTCGCGGCCACCAGATTGGCCTGAGAATAGACTTTCACCTCCGCGCCCAACGCATCTTGGAACACGTCTTGCATGATCGGATAATGGGTACAGCCCAAAATCGCCGCGCCCGGATGCGGCATTTTGCGTTTGAGCGCGTCCACATGCGAGCGCACCAAAGCATCCGCCAGGATCATATCGCCGTCCTCAATCGCATCCACGACACCGCCACAGGCCTGCGCCTCGACATCGACTCCAATGGCACGAAACGCCAATTCGCGTTGAAAGCGCGTGAGGCCACGGTCGCGGGGGTGGCAAACAGCGCCACATGTTTGACCTCGACTTCGCGCGGTGGCGAATTGTCGCCCCATTGCCGTTCGGTCAACGCCTCGATCAGCGGCACAAAGACGCCCAACACGCGCTTGTCCGAAGGAATCCAGCTTTCCTGCATCCGCCGCAACGCCGCAGCCGACGCGGTGTTACAGGCCAGAATCACCAAATCGCAGCCCGCCGCCCAAAGCCGCTCCACCGCCGCCGTGGTCAGATTGTAGAGGTCATCCGCGTCGCGCACGCCATAAGGGGCATGGGCATTGTCGCCGAAATACACAAAAGGCACGTCTGGCAACCGCTTGGACACTGCATCCAAAACCGTCAGACCACCCAACCCGCTGTCAAAAATACCCACTGCCATGTTCAATACCGGTCCTTTAGACCCTTGTTTAATATCGGTCTTTAAGACCCTTGCGGGGTTTGGCCCCGTGTTTGATTTCAAACTCGTACCCCAAAGCCGGATTTGGCATCGGGGTTGAGGATAAGGCATAGGTCTCGGCGCGCAGAAAATCCATCAACTTTTTCGGGTCACCCTTAAATTGTGCCAATTTTTCCGGCCCGATCGGTGCTCCCACCGACACCCGCACGGGTGCGCCGATTTTGGCGCGGAATTCCCGGATCAAAAGCCCCATCCTCAGGGTCGTGTGCAGGTGGCTGGCCAATTGAAACAGCCGCGAATTGGCCCCGTCGAAATAGAGCGGCACCACCGTCGCCCCGGATTTTGCCACCATCTTTGCCGTAAAGGCCCGCCAGCCCGGGTCCATCGGCCGTCCCATCGGGCGCGCCGCCGTCGACACCGTGCCACCCGGAAAAATCCCGATGCATCCGCCTGCGTCCAAATAGGACAGTGCCTCCTTGCGCGTCGCCAGATTGAGCGCCACTGCCTCTTTCGTCTCTTCAAACGACACTGGCAGGATCACGCGGTCAATGTCTTCGGCACGTTTAAACACGCTATGGGCCAAAATCCGAAAATCACCCCGAACCACGGACAGGATATGCCCCAACATCAACCCGTCCAAAATGCCATAAGGATGATTGGCTACAATGATCAAAGGTCCGGTAGCTGGAATCGCATCCAACGCACCGTTGATCACCTCAAGCTCCAACCCATAGCGTTCAACCATCACCGCCCAGAAATCGCGCCCCTCGGCGACATCAAGGTTATACCCCTTCGCCCGCCGGATCAGCGACAAGCGCCCCGTCGCATTCTCCATCAACCGGATCAGAACCCGCCCCGTGCGCGTGCCCGCAGAACTGGCATAGGAAATATCGCGCGCCACCTGCCGCTCGCTCCATTTGGCCTTTTGCCATTTGGCCGTCGGACTGTGCCTCAGTTGCTCTTGCATGGCCCTACTGTCCCTTCCGTTCGCGGTCCACGACTATATCGCGTCCACGCCCAAAGGCCAATCGGCACGAACCCGCCAATGCACTGCCTTAAAAACTTGCATTTCCTTCGCTCGTCTCCGCCAATTTGTGTTAGCGCAATGCATTCCTCTTGCGATCTGTGCGAAAAACGCGAATGAAACGCCCAAATGACCTCACACCCACATTATGTTAGCGTAGGGTAGATGTGTGAGACTTAAATATGTGTGGTCTTTTAACAGGTGACGGGTATGGACTGGGACAAACTTAGAATTTTTCACGCCGTGGCAGACGCGGGATCGCTGACTCATGCAGGGGATACCCTGCATTTGAGCCAATCGGCCGTGTCGCGGCAGATACGCTCGCTCGAAGAATCACTCGGCACCACCCTGTTTCACCGACATGCCCGTGGGCTGATCCTGACCGAACAGGGCGAATTGCTGTTTGACGCCACCCGCTCCATGGCCAAACGTCTGGACGCCGCCGCCGCGCGCATTCGCGACAGCGAAGAAGAGGTTTACGGCGAATTGCGTGTCACCACCGCCACCGGCTTTGGCACGCTCTGGCTCGCGCCGCGCCTCTCCAAACTCTATGCCAAATATCCCGAGCTCAAAATCGACCTGATGCTTGAAGAACGCGTGTTGGACCTGCCGATGCGTGAGGCCGATGTGGCGATCCGCATGAAAGAACCGTCTCAGGCCGATCTGATCCGCAAACGGCTGATGAACATCCGGATGCGCCTGTTTGCCACCAAGGAATATCTGGCCGAACACGGCACACCGCTCACCATGGACGATCTTTCCACCCATCGGTTGATCTGCCAAAACCCGAACGCCCATCAAGTCGCCGCTGGCGCGCGGTTGGTCGAAGAGTTGAATGAACATGACATCCGCTCGAAACTTTTCGTGAACAATTATTTCGGCGTGCTTCAGGCCGTGCTCAACCATTTGGGGATTGGTGTTTTACCCGATTACCTTGTCGAAAGCGCGCCGGATCTTGTGCGTGTACTGCCCGATTTGGAAAGTGGCGAAGTGCCGGTGTTCCTCGCCTACCCCGAAGAATTGCGTCATTCCAAACGGATCGAAGTGTTTCGCGACTTCATCACCGAAGAAATCAGCGCCCATCGCAAGAACATGCGCGACGACGAAGGATCACACTGATCCGCATCTTTGACTTTTTGGTCAATGTTTTGCCGAGGTTACGCGAGCTATGCGCAATCAGCATATCGGCATTGCGTGAAATGTGATGAAAATACCTTGAACCGTTCACAAACCGCCCCTAAATGCATCAATGAAGCCGCCGAATGAGGCAACTCCTAGCGGCTTTACCTCCCTGTTGGACTTGGGCCGAGCTTTTGCTCGGCCTTTTTTTTTGACCGCCACCTTATGTGACCCCCGATTTTTTGACCCACGACTTTATTTGGCCGTCGCCATGCTCTGTCTCGGCGTCTCTCGCGGATTTGACATGTGCCTGCGCGCGCCTCACCAACACTCCTCCTCCAACACTTCCCCTCAAAGCACAGCTCCGATACCCCACAGCGCCGTTTAGCCCCTTCCCCATTGGCCCCACTTGCCTAAGAGAACGCGGGAAAGACAGCTGCCGCCGAGGGACATACTATGACCGAGCCAATGATCACCGAGGACCTGATCGCCGCCCACGGGCTCAAGCCGGACGAATACGCACAAATCCTGCGTATTCTGAACCGTGAGCCGAGCTTTACTGAGCTTGGGATTTTCTCGGCGATGTGGAACGAACATTGTTCCTATAAGTCCTCAAAAAAACACCTGCGCGGATTGCCCACAACCGGCCCGCAAGTGATCTGTGGTCCGGGCGAAAACGCCGGTGTCGTCGATATTGGCGACGGTCAGGCCGTGGTGTTCAAAATGGAAAGCCACAACCACCCCTCCTACATTGAGCCTTACCAAGGCGCGGCCACGGGTGTTGGCGGTATTCTGCGCGATGTGTTCACCATGGGCGCGCGTCCGATTGCGGCGATGAATTCGCTCTCCTTTGGTGTCAAAGATCATAAGAAAACCAAACAGTTGGTCCACGGCGTCGTCGAAGGTGTCGGCGGCTATGGCAACTGTTTCGGCGTCCCCACCGTGGGCGGCGAAGTCCGCTTTCATGCCGCTTATAACGGCAACTGCCTTGTGAACGCTTTTGCTGCCGGTCTCGCCGATGCCGACAAAATCTTTTATTCTGCCGCCTCGGGCGTCGGTATGCCCGTGGTCTATCTGGGGGCCAAAACCGGCCGTGATGGCGTCGGTGGCGCGACCATGGCCTCGGCTGAATTCGATGACACGATCGAAGACAAACGCCCCACCGTTCAGGTCGGCGATCCGTTCACCGAAAAATGCCTGATGGAAGCCACGCTTGAGCTGATGGTCACGGGCGCTGTGATCTCGATCCAGGACATGGGCGCGGCGGGTCTGACCTGTTCAGCGGTTGAAATGGGCGACAAGGGGCACCTTGGTATCCGCCTTGACCTTGAAAACGTGCCACAGCGCGAACCCAACATGACCGCCTACGAGATGATGCTCTCCGAATCCCAAGAGCGCATGTTGATGGTGCTCAAGCCCGAAAAAGAGGCCGAGGCCCGCGCGGTGTTTGAAAAATGGGACCTCGATTTCGCCATCGTCGGCGAAACCATTGCCGAAGACCGCTTCTTGATCATGCACAACGGCGAATGCAAAGGCGATTTGCCGCTCTCCACTCTGGCCTCCTCTGCGCCCGAATATGATCGTCCGTGGGTGCCGACGCCTGCCGCCGAACAGGTCGCAGATGTGCCGCAGATTGATCCGATTGATGGTCTCAAGGGTCTGATCTCCTCACCGAACTATTCGTCCAAAGCCTGGGTTTACGAGCAATACGACACTCAGGTCATGGCCGACACCGTGCGCGCGCCAGGTCTTGGTGCGGGCGTGATCCGCGTCCATGGCACCGGCAAGATGCTGGCCTTCACCTCCGATGTGACACCGCGCTACGTCAAAGCCAATCCGGTTGAGGGCGGCAAACAGGCGGTGGCCGAAGCCTATCGCAATCTGATCTCCGTCGGCGCGACCCCCTTGGCGACCACCGATAACCTCAACTTCGGCAACCCGGAAAAGCCCGAGATCATGGGCCAGTTTGTCGGCGCGCTCGATGGCATCGGTCAGGCGGTGTCCTTCCTCGACATGCCGATCGTGTCGGGCAACGTCTCGCTGTATAATGAAACCGACGGCGAGGGCATCCTGCCGACCCCGACCATCGGTGCCGTGGGTCTGATCGCCTCCGAGGACGATCTCATTTCCGGTCTGGCGCAAAATGGCGATGTGGCTGTTTTGATTGGCGAAACCCATGGTCACCTCGGCCAATCCGCGCTTTTGGCCGAAGTCTTCCACCGCGAAGATGGCGATGCGCCGCATGTTGATTTGGCAACGGAAAAACGCAATGGCGAATTCCTGCGCACCCATGGCAAACTGATCAACGCGGTCACCGATCTCTCCGATGGCGGGCTGGCTTTGGCGGCGTTTGAACTCGCCGACGAGGCTGGCGTTGGCGTGCATCTGGACAGCGACGACACCGCCACGCTCTTTGGCGAAGACCAAGCCCGCTACCTCGTGGCCTGCACCTTTGATCAAGCCGAAGCCCTCATGGTCGCGGCAGGTCAAGCCGGGGTTGCCATCTCCACGGTTGGCAAATTCGGCGGCGATACCGTCAGCATGGGTGGTGCCTCCGCGCCTCTCGCGGAGCTTTCCACGATCTACCGCACCAGCTTTGGCGAGATCTTCGGCTAAGTCTTTCGCCGCGAGACACACACAATCAGGCCCGCGTTCGCGCGGGTCTGTTCCGTTATAAGGACCCCGGATGGACCTGCCCGATCTCGCCTCTGATTGCTCCAACTGCGCGGCGCTGTGCTGTGTTGGGCTGACGCTCGACAAAGGCGATCTTTTTGCCTTCGACAAACCGGCGGGTACACCCTGCCCCAATCTCAAAGGTCATCTTTGCTCGGTTCACTCTGAACTGAACGCCATCGGCAATCCCGGCTGTGTGCTTTATGATTGCGCCGGGGCCGGGCAACGGGTGACACAGATGCGCTTCAACGGCGAAAGCTGGCGCGATGCCCCCGAACTTTTGCCCGCCATGATCCGTGATTTTGAACGGCTGCGGCCGCTGCACGAACGCATGACACAACTCGTGGCCGCCCAACACCTCGCCCTCCCGCCCGCGCTTGAAACTGAGCGCCTCGCACTTTTGACCCGTCTATCGCGGGCCTGGTCCGACACGGACAAAATGGCGGCGGCGTTTGACACCTTTATCGACGCCCTGCGTCAAGGTGGCTTCGAGTGATCTCACCAAACCCGCTTGCAGCGCCGCGCCCGCGCCCTTACATTTGGCCCAACACCAAAGATCAAGGAGCGCCATTCATGGCCATCACTGCCACCGACATCGAACACCTGATCCGCGAGGCCTTTCCCGACGCCCATATCGTTGTGCAAGGCGACGACGGGCAACATTTCGCCGCCGAAGTGGTCGATGCATCGTTTGCGGGGATGAACCGGGTGCAACAACAGCGTGCCGTCACTGCCGCGATCCGTGAAAAACTCGACAGCGGTGAATTGCACGCCCTCGCCTTGACCACCCGCGCCCCCGAATAAGTCCCTCACCCACATCCGTGCTGAGCGACAGCTGAAAGGATACTCCAATGACTGCCCAAGACACCATCCAAAAGACCGTGACCCATAATGACGTTGTGCTGTTTATGAAGGGCACGAAAATGATGCCGCAATGTGGCTTTTCGTCAAAAGTTGCGGGCATTCTCAATTTCATGGGTGTGGACTATGCCGATATCGACGTGCTGGCCGATGCCGATATTCGCCAGGGCATCAAAGAGTTCTCCGACTGGCCGACCATCCCGCAGCTTTACGTCAAAGGCGAATTTGTCGGCGGCTGTGACATCGTGATCGAAATGACCTTGTCAGGCGAGTTGGATCAGATGTTCGCGGACAAAGGCGTTGTGTTTGATCAAGACAAAGCTGAACAAATCCGCGCGGCCAACGTCTAAGCCACGCAAGCCCCAAAGAAAAAGGCGCGATGGGTTCATCCCGCGCGCCTTTTTTCATACCGGTTTTCATGCCGCTGAGGGCCGTATCGTTCGCGCTATTCAGCCACGTTGCAAAAGGCAAAAAGCGTCACGGACTCGCCGTAGTTGGCGTCAAAGTAACTCAGCGTTGCCGTGTCGCCCTTGGTCCACCACTCATAGCCAGAGGCCCCTACGGCTTCTGCATAGCGCGCGCCTGAGGCCGATACCGCCTGTGACAAGGAGATCAGCCGCCCTTCGGCATAGATCACCGCAGCGGGGGCGTCATCCGTGCCGGTGTAAACCGCATCAATACCAACGCCGCGTTCACAGACGTAGTGAAAGACCTCCGGCGCGGCGGCCATCTGTGGCATCTCATCCGCCATCGCCACCCCCGCACACGGCACAAGGGCCGCCGACAGGATCAAATCCTTAAATCGCATCTTTTACGCCCAACCGCTCTTCAAACGCCGCCGCCATGCTTTCCGCCCGCGCCGCCATTTCGGCCAAAGTATCGGTCACCTCGATGGGCACCACGGGCACTTCGACCCGCTCGGGTGCCGGGGTGGGACGGGCGCGCATTTCTTCGATCAAGGCTTCTTGTGCCCCAAGTTTGGCCTCAAGCGCGCGCATCTGTTCTTCAAGCCCTGCGGTCTTATCCGCCAACATCAAGCCCGCCATCAATAGCATCCGCTCGGCGGGCAAACGCCCGATTTGGCTCGACAACACCGAGGCCTCATTGTCCAAAAGCTGGGCGGCGGATTTGAGAAAATGCTCCTCACCCGCTTGGCAGGCGACCTCAAACTCACGTCCACCGATCGAGATTTTCACTTCGGGCATATCACACCTCCTCGTTGGACAGGTCAGACGGCGCAGGCACGTCGGTTGGCGCGGCCCCATTGGCCACACGCGCCATAACTGCGCGCAGCTCGGTCAGGATCGCATCCATTTCGGTCACATCCGCCTCGCGCGCCACTTTGAGCGCCTCAAGTTCGGTGCGCATCCCGGCATCAATCAGCGCCGCATCACCAAGCCCTTGCGCATTGGCGGCCCGAAGCCCGGCATTGTTTTCGCGCAATTGCGTGTTCACCAACCGCAGTTTTTGCATCTCGCGGTCATGGTCCATCAGTTGCCGCCGTAGCGTCTCGACCTCTTCTTCGAGCGCCGCCACATGGTGTTCTTGCCGATCATGGATCGCCCGGACCCGCTCTTCGAGCTGGGTGTTGGCGGCTTTTTCCACCTCCAACGCCTCGGTCAACCGGCCCAGTTCCAGTTCCATCGCTTCAGAAGCGATTCCCCCCGTCGTCGCCTCAGCACGCTCCTCGGCCACAGCCACAGCCCGCCCAATGCGTTCCAGCGCCGCGGTGATCCGGGCTTCGAATTCAGAAATATCATTCATCGCCGTTCACTCACACTTTGACTTTCTTTGTCTCTGCTCTGTTTGGTCCAAGTGACAGGCTGGACCTTTCCCCGCCCCGCTTTGGTGCCAAAACCAGAAACTTCCTTTGGCATCAAAGGCGAAGCGCACGGGCCTCATCCTATCGCACTTGATTCGAGAGCCTAGCGCATGGGGCAGGCTTTACCAATATGTCTGACCAAGTTAGCCCCAAACACCGGCGAAAAGGGGCAGATGTCCCGCTCAAACGCCCGCGCCGCCTTGCACTTTGCTGTCACATCGTTATCACGAAGCCGGAAAAGCCAAGGAATGCGGGGCTTACGCGCGCGACTTGGTTGTTTTGGGAGAGCAAGGAGATCCGCTTATGGACATCGCAACCCTGCGCGAGGCGCACCCCGACCATTGGATGCGCGCCACCGCCATCCGCACGTTGACCCTCGATGCCGTTGCCGCCGCCAATTCCGGTCACTCCGGGATGCCGATGGGCATGGCCGATGTCGCCACTGTTTTGTTTGGCAAACACCTGAAATTCGACGCCTCCGCCCCGACATGGCCGGACCGGGATCGGTTCATCTTGTCTGCGGGCCACGGCTCGATGTTGATCTATTCCCTGCTCTATCTCACCGGCTACAAAGAGATGCCGATTGAGGAGATCAAAAATTTCCGTCAGATGGGCGCGAAAACCGCCGGTCACCCGGAAAACTTCCTGCTTGAGGGCGTTGAGACCACCACCGGCCCGTTGGGTCAGGGCATTTCCAATGCTGTCGGCTTTGCCATGGCCGAAGAATCCCTGCGCGCACGGTTCGGCTCGAAACTTCAGAACCACTACACCTATTGTATGGCCGGTGACGGTTGTTTGATGGAAGGCGTGAGCCACGAGGCCATTGCGCTGGCCGGTCGCCAGAAACTCGGCAAGCTCATCGTGTTCTGGGACAACAACAACATCACCATCGACGGCACCGTCGATCTGTCCGACCGCACCGATCAGGTGATGCGCTTCAAAGCGGCGGGTTGGCATGTACAGTCCATTGATGGCCATGACCCGGAACAAATCGACGCCGCCATCGAGGCCGCGAAGAAGTCCAAAAAACCGTCGATGATCGCCTGCAAAACCCACATCGCTCTGGGTCACGCGGCGCAAGACACCTCGAAAGGCCACGGCGCATTGACCAATGCCGATCAATTGGCCGCCGCCAAAGCCGCTTACGGCGTCACTTGGGGTCCGTTCGAAGTGGCCGCCGATGTGAAAGCCGAATGGGAAGCCATTGGTGCCCGTGGTCACGAAGATCACGCCGCATGGAAAGCCCGTTTTGACGAGCAATCCGAACGCCGTCAGATCGAATTCAACCGGGTGTTTGCAGGCGAGGTGCCGAAAAAGCTCTCCGCCACGATCAAAGCGTTCAAAAAACAAATCTCCGAGTCGCAACCGAGCCTTGCCACCCGCGCCTCGTCGCAAAAGGTGCTTGAGGTGATCAACCCGATCATGCCGGAAACCATTGGCGGTTCGGCCGATCTCACCGGCTCCAACAATACGCTGACGGCGGATATGGGCGTGTTTGACGAGACCAACCGCAAGGGTCGCTATGTCTATTACGGCATCCGTGAACACGGCATGGCCGCCGCGATGAACGGCATGGCGTTGCATGGTGGCATCCGTCCCTATGGCGGCACCTTCTTCTGTTTCACCGACTACGCCCGCCCCGCGATGCGCCTGTCGGCGTTGATGCAGATCCCGGTGACTTACGTCATGACCCATGACTCCATCGGCCTTGGCGAAGACGGTCCGACCCACCAGCCGGTCGAACATCTCGCCATTTGCCGCGCCACGCCGAACACCTTGACCATCCGTCCCTGTGACACGGTCGAGACGGCGGAAGCGTGGGAAATCGCGCTGACCTCGCAGAAAACGCCGTCTGTCTTGGTGCTGACCCGTCAAAACCTGCCAACGCAACGTGTCGAGCATAAAACCTCCAACCTCGTGGCCAAAGGCGCCTATGTGCTGGCCGAAGCGGAAGGCAAACGCGACGCGATCCTCATCGCCACCGGCTCTGAGGTTGAGATCGCCATGGAGGCCCGCAAAATCCTGCAAGACAACGGCATTGGCACCCGTGTCGTTTCCATGCCCTGCATGGAGCTGTTTGCCGAGCAAGACGAAACCTACCGCCGCAAGGTCCTGCCCGCAGGTCCGGTGCGTGTTGGCATTGAGGCGGCTGTGCGCGATGGCGGTTGGGATCGTTGGCTTTTGGGCGAACGTGGCCGCGAAGCGAAACAGGCGTTTGTCGGCATGACCCGCTTTGGCGCGTCCGCCCCGGCCGAAGAGCTTTACGCCAAATTCGGCCTCAGCGCGGAAAATGTCGTAGCTCAAGTCAAGGCGCTGTTGGGCTAAACCGCCCCACATCAAGATCACAAAAGCCCGCGCCACATGCGCGGGCTTTTTCATGGTCTGACGCCTCTGTGAATTGACGTTTTGGCGCACAGTGATGTTCATACGCCCATGCATATTCTTGCCCTTTCAGGCAGCACTCGCCGCGCCTCCACCAACACCGCCTTGCTCAATGCCCTGTCTGCTGTTGCGCCTGAGGGCATGAAGATCACCATATGTGACGGGCTGGGGCAGTTGCCGATCTTTTCGCCTGATCTTGAGGGGCCTGATCGCCCCAAAGCCGTGTCGGATTTCATCGCCCAGATCAAAGCCGCCGACGGGGTGATCATCGCCAGCCCCGAATATGTCCGCGCCCTGCCCGGCGGATTGAAAAATGCTCTGGATTGGTTGGTCTCCGGCGAGGAGTTAATTGGCAAGCCCATCGCTTTGGCCCATGCTTCTCATCGTGGTGAGGATATGCTGACCGACTTGCGTCGGGTGCTCTCGACCCTGTCCACCGGCTTTGCGGCGGATATTTTTCTGCGCGTCCCGGTGATGAAATCATCGCCTGAGGACATTCATGCGCTGGTGACCCACCCAGACACAGCCCAAGACGCCCGCGCCTTTTTGATCCGCTTTTCCGAGTGGGCACATAGCCTCGCCCCCTCCCGTTAACCCCATCGACGCCAAATCACTGTGCAGTGTTTGCGCTAACCTTTATGTTTTCGCTAACATGTTGGCGCTAAAGACTTTTCCTATGCAGCATACGCCCGTATACCACGCTCAACATCCTGCCGGTCTGCGAACCGCGGCCCCTGCCACTCGCCGCACAAAACACCGCTCTAAAGACCGCACAGAAACCGCACGGACGGCGGGCAATGCCCCGCCAACAGAGAGCTCGGGAGACGCAAGAATGACCATCAGACTTGGGATCAACGGTTTTGGCCGCATCGGTCGCTGCACCTTGGCACATATTGCCGAGGCCGGCCTCAATGAGGTTGAAGTGGTGAAAATCAACGCCACCGGCCCGATCGAAACCAACGCGCATTTGCTCAAATACGATTCTGTCCATGGCCGCTTTGGCGGCACCGTGCGCGTTGAGGGCGACACGATGGATCTGGGCCACGGCCCGATCAAAGTCATGTCCACCTACGATCCGCAGGAGTTGGATTGGGAGGGCGTTGACGTTGTGCTCGAATGCACTGGCAAATTCAACGACGGCCTGAAATCCGCCGTTCACCTTGAGCGCGGCGCGCGCAAAGTGTTGATCTCGGCGCCTGCCACCAATGTCGCGCGCACCGTGGTTTTCGGCGTGAACCACCGCGATATTTTGGCGGAAGACCGGATCATTTCCAACGGCTCTTGCACCACCAACTGCCTCGCGCCCTTGGCCAAAGTGTTGAACGACGCCATCGGCATTGAAAGCGGGATCATGACCACGATCCATAGCTACACCGGCGATCAATCCACCCATGACCGTCGCCACAAAGACCTCTACCGGGCGCGTGCCGCCAGCATGGCCTTGATCCCGACCTCGACCGGGGCGGCCAAAGCGCTGGGTCTGGTGTTGCCGGAACTTGCGGGCAAATTGGACGGCACCTCGATCCGCGTCCCGACCCCGAACGTCTCCGCCGTCGATCTGACCTTTCAGGCCAGCAAGGACGTCACCGTTGCGGATGTGAACGAAGTCGTGCGCCAAGCCGCCGCCGGTCACATGGGCGCGGTGCTGGGCTATGATCCGGAGCCGAAAGTGTCGATCGACTTTAACCACACCACCGAATCCTCGATCTTTGCGCCCGATCAGACCAAAGTCGTCGGTCGCACCGTGCGCGTTCTCGCTTGGTATGACAACGAATGGGGCTTTTCGGCGCGGATGGCCGATGTCGCCGCTGCGATGGGCCGCCTGCACTAAGCTCACTGGGCGCACGCCCCCACAGGTTTTGAGGTCCGGCATCACTTTGCCGGGCCTTTTTTTGTTTTTTTGATCTGAACCCTTTTTTTCTTTACCTCCCTGACGCATTGTTCGGTCAAAGAAACAGTTAGCGCTACACATGACCAACCAAATTGCCGTCGGGCTCGCCATTGTGATTTTGATCGCGCTCGGTCTTGATTTTGGGCTGAACGGGGGGCACGGCTCTCTTTTTCTGACCCGTAAGTTTCTTGAATTGCTGCAATTGGTCGCCTTCTGGCGATGAAAGTCGCATTCCGGTTGACCTTTTCGCTCGGATCGTGATGTTAGCGATAACAACGAATTGCTCACGAATTTCTCCATGGCGGGATTTGCCACAGCGCACCATCATGGATCTCATCTGAGAGGGCCCTCTCCCATCGCCCTCTTTCCTGCCAAAGCGTCATAGGAGGTGCTGATATGGCCGTAAAAGTTGCAATCAACGGATTTGGACGAATTGGGCGTAATATTTTGCGCGCGATCATTGAGTCGGGTCGCACCGACATCGAAGTGGTCGCGATCAACGATTTGGGCCCGGTCGAGACCAACGCTCACCTGCTCCAATACGACTCGGTGCATGGCCGTTTCCCGGTGGAAGTCACCTTTACCGAAGACTCCATCGACGTTGGCCGTGGCCCCATCGCAGTGACCGCCATCCGCAACCCGGCAGACCTGCCCTGGTCGCATATTGACGTTGTGCTCGAATGCACCGGCATTTTCACCTCGAAAGAAAAATGCCAAGCGCACCTCGAAAACGGCGCCTCGCGCGTGTTGATTTCGGCCCCCGGCACCAATGCCGACAAGACCATCGTTTACGGTGTGAATCATGACCAACTGAGCGCCGATGACATCGTCGTCTCGAACGCCTCTTGCACCACCAACTGTCTCGCGCCGGTGGTCAAAGTGCTCAACGACAATATCGGCATCGTCAAAGGCTTTATGACCACGATCCACTCCTACACCGGCGATCAGCCGACGTTGGACACGATGCACAAAGACCTCTACCGCGCCCGTGCCGCCGCTTTGTCGATGATCCCGACCTCAACCGGGGCTGCCAAAGCCGTGGGTCTGGTTTTGCCGGAACTCAATGGGAAACTCGATGGCGTTGCCATCCGCGTGCCGACCCCGAATGTCTCTGTCGTCGATCTGACCTTTGAAGCCGCGCGCGACACAACGGTCGAAGAGATCAACGAGCTGATCCGCACCGCTGCAAACGGCCCGCTCAAAGGCATCCTCGGCTACACGGACCGCAAACTGGTGTCCTCGGACTTCAACCACGATCCGCACAGCTCGACCTTCCATTGCGATCAGACCAAAGTCATGGAGGGCACCATGGTGCGCATTCTGACGTGGTATGACAACGAATGGGGCTTTTCAAACCGTATGGCCGACACCGCCGTCGCTATGGGCAAATTCCTGTAAGCGAGCGGTTACAAACGCAGCTATCCCGCGCGAACGGGAAGTGGGCGCTCCGAGCCTTTGGGTTCGGGGCGCTTTTTTTCGCTTTGCGGTCGAATCGGATCCACCTCCTCTTGCGTTCTCCTGCCCTGCGGCTATTTCAGAACAAACCCTCCAAACGCGCGTGCCCATGTTCAACCTCTCCACCCTCCTGAGCGAATTCATCACCCTGTGGGTCGTCATTGATCCCATCGGCACCCTGCCCGTGTTCATCGGTGCAACCGCCAGTCTGGAGCCGCGATTGGCCCGCATGGTTGCGGCACGCGCGGTGTTGACGGCCTTTCTCATCCTGTTGCTCTTCATCCTGTTTGGTCAGGTGATTTTGGACGCTTTGGGCCTTGGCCTACCCTCATTCCAAATCGCCGGCGGGCTGGTGCTTTTCCTCTTTGCTCTCACCATGATCTTTGGCGATGGCAAACCCTCGCATGAGGTCGCACAGGTCGAAAAACCGCTCTCCGACCAACATGTGCAGGCCCGCCGCGTGGCCGTCTTTCCGCTGGCGATGCCCTCCATCGCCTCCCCCGGTGCAATGCTGGCCGTGGTCATGCTCACCGACAATGATCGGTTTTCCATGGCGCATCAGGCGATGACCGCCTCGATCATGACCGTTGTCCTGTTGATCACTCTGCTGATCCTCTTGGCCGCCGCCCCCATCCTCAAGGTACTGCGCGAAACCGGCGCGGCCGTGGTCAGCCGGGTGATGGGGATGATTTTGGCGGCTGTGGCGGTGGACACCGTTCTCAAAGGCTTTGTGGCCATTGGCGTCATCCCAAGTTTCTGAGCGCGTGCTGCACAGCCCACCCTCAAAAGCCATGCAGTTTTACCCTCACCCATGCGAAAATCGCATGACGCCTTTGGCGAACCGGCATTGGTGTTAGCGCTAATTCAGGCGCATATAGGAGGCAGAAATTCATCATAGCCCAGAAAGGATCGGCACCATGAAACTTTTCGCCAACCTGAAAAACGCCGCTCAAAAACGGGCCGCTTATCGTCGCACCCTCGCCGAATTGGACGCCCTGCCGCAAAAGGTCAAAACTGATCTCGCCATGGACCATAGCCGCGCCTGCGACCTTGCCCGCCAAGCCATTTACGGCTGAGCGCCCCAACAGTTTCTCATGAAAAAGCCCCGCGGGTTTTCCCGGCGGGGCTTTTATCATCTCTGATTTTTATAATCTCGCAGTGCCGCCTTTCGACGGCAGAAGTGATCACCGCTTGAATTTTGCCAAAAGCCGGTCTGCCACGTCGGGGGCCACGAATTTGGAAATATCCCCATCAAGACGGGCGATCTCTTTGACCAGTTTCGACGCAATCGCCTGATGTTTGGCATCTGCCATCAAAAACACGGTCTCGATATTGCTATCAAGGGCGCGGTTCATGCCAACCATTTGATATTCGTATTCAAAATCCGCCACAGCCCGCAGACCTCGGATAATGATCGACGCATTCACATCGCGGGCGCATTGGATCAACAGGTTTTCAAACGGATGCACCACAATCTCACAGCCTGTCTCATCGGCAATACGGCTTGTGTACTGTTTCAGCATCTCCACCCGCTCTTCGAGCGTGAACAACGGCCCCTTGTCGCGGTTGATTGCCACGCCAATGACCAAACGATCGACCAAAGCACAGGCCCGGCGAATAATATCGCCGTGGCCATGGGTCACAGGGTCAAATGTACCGGGATAGAGTCCGATGCGCATGGGGGTCCTCCTCTTTCTGCGGTGCACGCAACTATATTGCGGGTGCAAAATCAAGGGGATTGGGGCGCGAACGCCCCGTCACCCCGTCATAATCACACCAAACCGCGATGAGAGGGCTCAATGCCCCATGATCATCCCTTCAAGGGCGTTGTTTTCCATCGCCAATTCATCAAGACGCGCTTTCACCACATCGCCAATCGAGACGATGCCGATCATCTTGTCGCCTTCCATCACCGGCATGTGGCGAAACCGCCCCTGGCTCATCCGCTCAAGCACAACAAGCGCGGTATCGGTCGGCTCACAGCTCACCAGTTTGCGGGTCATGAAATCACTGACTTGATGCCCAAGAATCTCGCCGCCAGTCTTGCCCAATTCGCGCACAATATCGCGCTCGGACAGGATGCCTTCGGGGCGCTCAGGGTCTGTGGCCACAATCACCGCACCGATTTTGCGAGACGACAAAAGTGCGGCCGCATCGCCCACGGTCATGTCCGGGCGAATCGTGATGGCTTCGCCAATGACTTTCGATTTCAGAATTTGTCCTACAAGCATAGGCCCTCCCTTATGTGTTTGAGTTCAATCGTCTCCCTGTCCTCAGCGTCCACTGAGCGGGCCGTATCTGTCAAGTCTCGGCTTCAAGACTTTCAACCACAGCGCGCATGTCCACCGCCAACATATCGGCAAAACGCGACAGCCGCTCGACCTTGCGATCGTCGGCATGGCGGACCAAATAAAACGCCCGTTTAAGGCGGATTTGATCGGGCAAAAGCCGTGTCAAACGCGGCACATAGGGCAGGCAAAAATCATGCACGACCCCCAATCCAAGTCCGGCCCGGATCATGTTGAGCTGAACCGAGACCGAATTTGACGTATAATCGACCTTTGAAACCCCGATTTCCTCAAGATAATCGAGTTCCTTGTCGAAAATCAGATCGGGCACATAGCCGACCATCTTATGGGTCGACAGATCCTCTAGCCTGCTCACCTCGCCATGTTGGCGCATGTACCATTTCATCCCGGCGAGCGAGAGGTGATAGTCGGTGATCTTCTGTACCAAAAGCCGCCCGGAGGTCGGCGCGGAGACGCTCACCACAAAATCGACTTCGCGTTTGGACAGGTTGAACAGGCGCGGTTGGGCCACGATTTGCACCTCAAGGTCCGGGTGCGCCTCTGCGATTCGCGCAATCACACGCGGCAACACGTAATTGGCACAGCCATCCGGCGCACCGACCCGGATCACGCCCTTCAGGCCCCGATCTCCCTCGCCGCTCATGTCCTCGGCGCCAAAGGCCACCGCCTGTTCCGCCGCCTCCGCATGGCTCAACAGCCGTCCACCGTCGCGGGTCAGCTCATAGCCCTGGGGCGATTTGGCAAACAACGCCACACCAAGCCCCTCTTCGAGCCGCGCGATCCGCCGCCCCACCGTCGCTGGATCAATTTTCAACTGACGCCCTGCCCCCGACAGGCTTTCGGTGCGCGCCACCGCCAAAAACACCTTTAGATCGTCCCAATTCATGCTCATAGGCGTGTCTTTCCCTTGATGAGAGTTGTCGAACCTCGTGACCTGTACAGGATACCAGCGCGCCGATGTCTCACCACGCGCCCTTTGCAATACTGCAAAATGTTTTTGAAATCTTCCCTCTTTTTAACTCATTTTCGCAAGGCTACCGTGGCGCAAATGAAAAGGAGCCCCCCCATGCAAGAGCTGCAACATTACATCAACGGTGCTTTGGTCGCCGGAACCTCCGGTCGGTTTTCAGATGTGCTGAACCCCTCCACCGGCGAGGTGATCGCACGCGTGCCGCTGGCCAAGCCTGCTGAATTGGACGCAGCGGTGCAAAAAGCCGCCGTGGCGCAACAGGCGTGGGCCAAGGTCAACCCACAGCGCCGCGCAAGGGTGATGATGCGCTTTGGTCAGTTGATCAACGACAACATGGACAAGCTGGCCGAATGCCTGTCGCGCGAGCATGGCAAGACCCTGCCCGATGCCAAAGGCGACGTGCAACGCGGGCTCGAGGTGGTTGAGGTCTGCATGGGCGCGCCTGCGATGCTCAAGGGCGAATATACCGGCGACGCGGGTCCCGGCATCGACCTTTACGCGATGCGTCAACCGCTGGGTGTTGTTGCGGGCATCACGCCGTTCAACTTCCCGGCGATGATCCCGCTGTGGAAAATGGCCCCGGCGATTTCGGCGGGCAATGCGATGATCCTCAAACCCTCTGAACGCACACCGATGACCTCTTTGATGCTGGCCGAGCTGTTCACCGAGGCGGGTCTGCCCGAGGGTGTGTTGCAGGTTGTCCATGGTGACAAAGAGGTGGTGGACGCCATTTTGGACCATGACACCATTCAGGCCGTGGGCTTTGTCGGCTCCACCCCGATCGCGCAATATATTTATGGCCGCGCCGCAACCAATGGCAAACGCGCACAGTGTTTTGGCGGGGCGAAAAACCACATGATCATCATGCCGGACGCTGATCTGGACATGGCTGCCGATGCGCTGGTTGGCGCGGGCTATGGTGCCGCAGGCGAACGCTGCATGGCGATTTCCGTGGCTGTGCCGGTGGGCAAAGAGACCGCAGATCGTTTGATCGCTAAACTGATCCCCAAAATCGAAGCCCTCAAAGTCGGCCCCTACACCGCGGGTGCGGATGTCGATTTCGGCCCGCTGATCACCGCCGCCTCCAAAACCCGCGTCGAGGGCCTGATCGCCTCCGGTGTCGAGCAGGGTGCCAAACTTTTGGTCGATGGTCGTGGTCTGAGCATTCAAGGCTATGAAAACGGCTTTTTCACCGGGGCCTCGCTGTTCGACGATGTGACTCCCGACATGGACATCTATAAAGAGGAAATCTTTGGCCCGGTGCTCTCCACCGTGCGGATGGACAGCTACGAAGAGGCGTTGCAACTGATCATCGCCAATGATTACGGCAATGGCACCGCGATCTACACTGCAGATGGCGACACGGCGCGCGATTTTGCCGCGCGCGTCAATGTCGGCATGGTCGGCATCAACTTCCCGATCCCGGTGCCGTTGTCCTATTATTCCTTTGGCGGCTGGAAAAAATCGGCCTTTGGCGATTTGAACCAATACGGGCCGGACGCGTTCAAATTCTACACAAAAACCAAAACCGTCACCGCACGCTGGTTCTCCGGCATCAAAGACGGTGCGGCTTTGAACTTCAAAGCGATGGACTAAAACTTCACTACATTGAACCAATTGAGACGGGGGGCCTTCGGGTTCCCCGTTTTCATTTGCAGATGCCGAACAGCCTTCGTGTTTCACGCGGATCAAACCCGTCCCGCGCCGCTTGTGAGTTTGTCACAGACAGAGCGGCGAAAACCGCCTATGGTTAAATCAGTGTCACAAAGGGAGACTCCCATGCTCAAACAGAACATCGGCAAGATCGACCGCATTTTGCGGATCGTCGTCGGCGCGGCCCTTATCCTCGGATTTTTCATGAACCCGGATGCGTCGATGCGCTGGCTTTACCTGCTCGGGATCATTCCCTTGGTCACGGGCCTGATGTCGAGCTGCCCGCTCTATTCCATCTTTGGGATCTCGACCTGCCCAATGAAGAAGTAAGGCGTTACGCCGCTTCTGACAGGTTTCTCAGTGCGGCGGGGTTGACCAACGTCACCTCGCCGCGCGCGGTTTCAACCCAGCCACGGCGTTGAAATTCCTGCAACTGACGCGAAATCACTTCCCGCGCGGTGCCCAATTCGGCGGCCAGTTGCGCATGGGTGGCTTTCAACCTGCCCGCCCCTTTCGACAATTCCAACAGCTTTTGCGCCAAACGAATATCGACCTTTTGAAAGGCAATCTCTTCGATCACATGAAACAGATCGGTGATCCGGCGCGAATAGGCGGAAAAGACAAAGGTGCGAAAGCTCTGAGAGTTCGCCACCAGATCGTCAAACACCCGGCGCGGAATAGCCACGGCTTCCACCTCGGTCTCCGCGATGCCTTCGGCGGAATAGTCCTCATAAGCCAAGAGGCACGCTGTGGTCAAAACGCAGCTTTCACCGGCGTGAACGCGGTAAAGCACAATCTCGCGTCCGCCTTCGGTGGTTTGTTGCACCCGCACCGTGCCTTCGAGCAACAACAACAGGTTCTCCGGGCTTTTCCCCGGTCCAAACAGCACCGTACCCAGAGGCAAATGGACGATCTGCGATTGCGCCACAAGCCGTTCGCGCACGCGCGGCTCAAGGGATGATAACCCCGCAAATCGGTCGATCCAGTCCATAGGCCTCATCCCTTTGGTTCAGAGGCTACATTTAGAAGCTTGTGGCCTCTTCGACAATCTCTGTCAGCAAATCTTCGACCGCTTGCATCGGGCCATCGGGGTAATTGGGAAAGCCGATGGTGACTTTTCCGGCTTGGTCGGCGACATAGATCGAATAGGGGCAATAGACGATATTCGCCGGATCGGCCTCCATCACCTGACGCGACACCACCGCCGAGCAGAACAGAAACACGTCGGCCGCATCAAATATCGTGACGTCAGAGCCAACATCCGCGCGGGTGCGTTCCAACATGTCGCCAGTGCGTGAGCGGTAGTCGATGACCAACCCTTTCGAGACGATAGCATCCTCGACCGCGAAGGTCGCATCCTCGAATGTGCCGTCATAGTCAAAGGTGATGGCCGGATCTTCGGCAGAGGCCGGGGATGCGCAAATGAGACCGACCGCAATTGCCTTTATCATTGTTTTCATGTGATTTTCCTCCCTTTGATCTCAGTCTACCACAGAAAAAGGGCGACCCCTAGGCCGCCCTTTCTAACTCTGTTCAATTACTGCGACACTGATTTGAGATATTCAATCACTGCCGCGATTTCGCTGTCTTTTTTCAGCCCCGCAAAGGTCATTTTGGTCTTGGCATAGACGCTCTTGGGCTTGGCCAGGAATTCCGCCAGATGCGCCTCATCCCAAACCGCTCCAGCCTCGTGCGCGCCCAGCATATCATTGGAGTATTTGAATCCATCGACATGGGCAACTTTGGCCATGAACACACCGTTGAGCACCGGACCTGTTTTGTTGGTCGCGCCCTCGCCGGTCTGATGACAGGCTTTGCACTTTTTAAAGACCGTTTCGCCTTTGGCCGCGAGATCGGCATCAAATGCCGCACTCACGACATCGGTCGGGGCTTCAACCGGCGCCTCTTCCGCCACGGCGACCTCAACAGGCGCGGCCTCGGCCACAGGCTCGGCGGCGGCTTGGTCCGTACCCTCTTCTTCGGGGGTCACATCCAAAACAGTCGCCCGTTTGGTGATCTCAACGTTGTCTTTGCAATTTTCGTAACAGGCGTTTTCTTCAGTGAAGATCGTGTATTCACTCGAAGGACGATCATCGACGATAAACCCATCGGCATTGGGCATGTCCACATCGAGGAAGTTCTCGTTGGAGAGCACGAAATCATCCTCAACGATGTAGTTCGAATAGAGGATATAGGCGGTGATCGCGTAGACATCATCATCCGACATGGTCTGCGCATTGCCAAAGGGCATGGAGCGGCGGACGTAGTCATAGACAGTCGAGAGATACGGCCAATAGGAACCGACAGTCTTAAGCGGATCTTTGTCCGCCAAAGTGCCGTCGCCGCCCGCCAGTTTCGGCCAATTGTCCACGCCCTCGGCAAACTCGCCGTGACACACCGCGCAGTTTTCCGAAAAGATCATTTCGCCATCTTCCACCGAGCCGGACCCCACCGGGAGCCCATCGCCATTGGGGGAAATATCAAGGTTCCATGCGGTGATTTCTTCGGGCAAAGCCGGGCGGCCCAGACCGAAGCCCTCGGCAAAAGCCGGGATGGAAAGCGTGGCGGCCAGCGCCGTTGCCGTCATGAGTTTAGGAAGAAACTTCGACATTCTCTGCCTCCCCGTTGGCTTTGACATGCCATGTCTGAATACAGTTGTTGTGATAGACCGAGTTCTCGCCGCGGACCTCGCGCAGCTGCGCTTTGGTCGGTTGAACATAGCCGGTTTCATCATGCGCCCGGCTTTGCAGCAACATCTCCGAGCCGTCCCAATCGGTATCGAGATAAAAGCGGGTGAGCGCCATTTTCTCGCCGGGCTTGGCCAAACGCGCCTTTTCCCAGGTCTTGCCTCCGTCTTTCGACACATCGACGCCGGTGATGGCGCCGCGCCCGGACCACGCCAGACCGGTGATCACCAAAGGCCCGGTGCCATGCGCAATCGGGCTTTGCGGGCTGGGCGAGGTGACGACGGATTTCGCATCCATCACCCATGTCCATTTGCGCGACGTGCCATCCGCCAAAGTGTCGGTGTATTTCGAGGTCTCTTCGCGGCCCTCAACGGCCTGTGCGGTCACTTCGATGCGACGCAGCCATTTGACCCACATGTTGCCTTCCCAACCGGGTACAACCAAGCGCACCGGATAGCCATGCTCCATGCGCAGCGCTTCGCCATTGGCCTTAAACGCCACCATGACGTCATCAAGCGCCTTTTCCATCGGAATGGAGCGACCGTTTGACGACGCGTCCGCACCTTCGACATAGACCCATTTGTCCGACAAATCGCCGGCAGCCGTCAGCCCCGCCTCTTCGAGCAGCGTGCGCAGGGAAACGCCCGAATATTCCATATTGTGGATCATGCCATGGGTGAATTGCGCCCCGTTCAATTGCGCCCCCGCCCATTCCATCCCGGTATTGGCGGCGCACTCCAAGAAGAACGTGCGGTTTTCACGCGGGAAACGCTCCAGATCGGCATAGGTAAAGACCAGAGGTTGATCGACCAAGCCATTGATCATCAAACGGTAATCTTCTTTTTTCAACTCAATCGCACCGGAGTGATGGCGCTCGAAGGCACAGCCCTGCGGCGTGATCGTCCCATCGAGAGCATGGATCGGCGTGAAGTTGATCGAGGAAATCGGATCGGCGGTGAGCACGGTACATTGCGCCGGATCACGTCGCCCTCGTATTTGATCGGCAAGCCATAAGGCGTTTCATCAACGCCCGCGCCGGTGGTCATGGCCCAATCTTGTTTCTCCGTGATCAACGGATCGGGTGTGCCTTGTGCCGAGGCTGACCCTGCGGCCAAACCGACCCCCGTTGCCGCCGCTCCGCGCAAAAACGCGCGGCGCGAGGGGCTTATGTCCTTTTGGGTGTCACTCATGGTGTGTGCTCCCTTTTGAGGTTGTGACGTTTCCGCCCGGCCACTGTGCAGCCTGGGCGACATGTTCAAATGCGATCAGGCGCCGATGACCTGAACCGAGGTGTTCGGTTGCAAGGTGATCGTGCCCTGTTTGCGGATGTGATCTTCGACCACGTCCCAAATCTGCGGCCCTTCGGTGGCCTCATTGACCGAAGCCCAGCCAGCAACGACGTAGTTTTTCGCCGGGTCGAGTTTTTCGCCGGTTTTCAACAGCGTCAGCTCGGAAATCCGCTCTCCCTGCGGTTTGGTGATGTCAATGCGGTAGCCAAGGCCGCCCATCCGCACCATGTCACCGCCCTGTTGGTAATAGGGATCGGGGTTAAAGATGTTATCGGCCACGTCTTCCATGATCGTATGGATGAACTCACCGGTCATCTCGCTCCGGTACGCCTTGCCATAGGTCATCGAGGTGGCGTTCCAAATGTCTTCACGGGTGATGTCATCGCCCGGAAGCAGCGAGGGGCCCCAACGCACGCCCGGAGACATGGCAATATCCGCCTCGCGCTCAGAGATCAGCGCATCACAGATCAGGTCATCCCATGTGCCGTTAAAGTTGCCGCGACGATACAGCAGGCTGTCTGTCTGGCCGATCACCTCGGACATATCGGCCTCATAGGGGGCGCGTTGTTCGTCAATCAACGCGGCGACCTCTTTGTCCGGCTCGATCACATCGGAGAAGATCGGGATCAATTTGTGACGGAAGCCCATCATCCGGCCATCGCGCACATCGAGATCAACGCGGGACACGAATTTGCCGTTGGAGCCAGAGGCAATCAGGATCGTCTCGCCCACCAGCACAGGTTCGGGCAGTGCGTCATGGGTGTGACCCGTCAGGATCACGTCGATGCCGCTGACCAGACCTGCCATCTTTTTATCGACGTCAAAACCGTTGTGCGACAAAAGCACGACCAGCTCTGCGCCCATGGCTTTGACCTCGTCCACCACCTCTTGCATCCGCTCGGTGCGAATGCCGAAAGAGTATTCCGGGAACATCCAGCCGGGGTTGGCAATGGGCATATAGGGAAAGGCCTGACCGATCACGGCGATCTTCACACCACCACGTTCAAAGAATTGGTAGGGCGCGAAATCCTCGGAGGGTTCGTCCCACTCGGCATCAAAAATATTGGCCCCAAGCGCGGCAAAGGGCAGATCGCCGACGATCTCACGCACCCGCTCAGAACCCAGCGTGAATTCCCAATGGAAGGTCATCGCATCGGGTTTGAGCGCGTTCATCACATTGACCATGTCTTGGCCTTCGGTGTGATAACAAGTGTAGGAGCCGTGCCATGTGTCGCCCCCATCCAAGAGCAACGCATCAGGACGGGCGGCGCGGATCGAATTGATCACTGTGGCCACGCGGTCAAGGCCCCCGACTTTGCCGTATGCCCGACCCAGTGCGGAAAAATCCCCCGCCGAGAGCGCGTAATGCGAGGGCGAGTTTTCTTCGATCCCATAGAGTTTGCGGAAATCCGCGCCGGTGACATGGGGCACCTGCCCTTTGTTGCCGCCCACCCCGATGTTGATCGACGGTTCGCGGAAATAGATCGGCTTGAGCTGGGCATGGATGTCGGTGACGTGGATCAGGGAGACATTGCCAAAGGTGTCAAAGTCCAAAAGCTGATCTTGGGTCAGCGCCTGTTGCGCCGCCAAACGGGACCAATTGCCAAAGCCAGACGCTCCCACCAAAGCGGAGGCGGCCATGGAGACCTGAAGGAAGTCACGACGAGAGATCATGCGTGTTGCTCCGTTGCATTTTGCCAAAACCGGCGCATTTGCGGCCAAGTTTCATGCGTAAAATTGAATATATTGAGGAAAACAAAGCCCCGCACAGCACAGCCGGCGGGGCTTTGACAGATCAGTTGCGGACAGACGGGCCTTCGACCGACAGGCCGTTGCCACGCGACGCGACATAAAGCTCAAGTGCTACGAACTCCGGTGAACCCGGCGCAAACGTCTCGGCGCGGGTGTCACGGATACAGCCTTTGAACCGGCTATGTGCGCCCGTCAGCTTGTTGTCTTTGATCCGATACACCGGGAACCCATTGGTCTGGCCCTGCGACAGGTGGTCAGCGCGGATCATGTTGCCGTAGTTCTGCTCATGACAGTTGGCACAGGACAGATCGAGTTGGCCAAAGCGTGTGTAATACATCTCTTTGCCCTGCTCCCATGTCGATTGAGCCGGACCGTCAATGGCCACGTTCATCGGAGTGCCGCGCGCCACAGAGGCCAGAACAGCTTCGAAGTTCAGCATTTTCTTGCTGTCGTATTTCTCAGCTTCCGCACCCATCCGTTCGGTCAGACAATCGTTGATCTGCATCTGAATGGTGTAAACCGCCTCTTTGGCGTCATTCCATTTTGGATAGGTCGGCCGTACAGAGGCCAGGCTTTCCACACCATCGTGACAATCGGCACAGGCTTTGCCTTCAGACCCCATCACGGTGTCGAATTGGGCAAGCCCTTCTTCGGCCCCCAACATGCCGGGGTTGTCGAAATCGTCCATTTCCATCGCCTGCGTGTCATCAGAGCGGAAGCGCCAACCCGACATGATCTCTGTGAGGTGCCCCTCAAGATGCGCGGGCGCCGTCGTCTTGGTGACGATCTCAATCTCGCCGTTGATCACCAGTTCGGCATCCTCATCGGCGAATGCCGGGGCCGCAACGGCAAAAGCGGTCAGGACCGCAGCCGTGCAGAGCTTGGTGGTGAGCGTATTTTTAATGTTCATGCGTTTCTCTCCTCCCTGGGTGTGCCCTATGCGCCCCGATCGTCCGGGCGCATAGGCTGACCTTGGTCAACCGATTGCGATCGGTTTCACGTCTTCGTAGACGGAGCCATCGTCATCGTACCAGGTGAATTTAAATTCACCTGCTTCGGGGACCTGCGCATCGAATTCGAAATACGGGTTGGTGGAAATCGCCGGTTCCATGGTCACGTCGATCACCGACTGACCGTTGAACTCACAGGTAAAGCGATTGATGATCGAGCGCGGGATGATGTTGCCATCACCGTCTTTGCGCTGACCCGATTCCATTGGATGCGAAATCAGGGTTTTGATCGTGATCACCTCGCCAGCAGCAGCCGACTTGGGGACCTTCACGCGGGGTTTGACACCAGATGCCATTGTCTTTGTCTCCTAGAATAAGTCGATTTAGCCGCCGCAGCCGCCGATGGTCACTTTCACGGTCGACGCCGCTTTGATAAAGGAGCCGTCCGCCAGTTTGGCGATGGCCACCACATCCTGCGTGCCTGCAAGGCGAATGCGGGTCGAGGCGGATTGCGATCCGGCCAGGGGGCCGAAGTTGAACGTGGCCACGCCCGGAGTCGGGTTGCCCGTGGCAAACACCGCGATGGCGACCGCACCCGGTGCATTGACCGAGACTGGCACAGTGTTGCCGTTTTCGGCGATTTCCGGCGCGGTCAGGGTGATGTCCCCGCTGCCCGCCTCTGCACCACCGGTAAAGGTGGCCATTTCGTCCTCGGCTGCGGCCGTTGCGCGCCAGGGCAAAAATGCCGCAGCCGTCGCACCAAGCCAAGAGCCAGAGCGTCACGTCGTGTGAGATTCATGGTTTGCTCCTCATAAATTCAGGGGCCGAAAAGGCGATCACTCGTCTTTCAGCGTCATCAAATAGGCCACCACATCTTCGACCTGTTGCGCCGACAAGAGCGGCGGCAGATCAGCAGGTGCGGCTTTGCCCGTAAAGGCGTCGCCCGGACGGTTGAACCCGTCGACCTTATAAAAGGCAGGCATCACAGTGCCTTCGAACGTCATTTTCGGATTGACCACCAGACCGCGCAATTGCGCCTCGTCCCAGCGCGACCCTGCCCCGTCCAACAGCGGGCCGACTTCGCCCGCAAAGGGCACATCGGCATAGTCTGTGGCGGCGTGGCAAGACACGCAGTTGCCGACGGATTTCGTGGTCATGATCGTGCGGCCTTCGGCCGGGTTGCCTGAGGTGCCGGTCAGAGACTGCGCCACTGCGCCTTCCTCAAACTGAATGCTACCCGGGGCCACTTCGGCCATCGCTGCGCTTGCCGTGAGGCCCAGCACAACAAAACAAGTTGCGATACGTTTCATGTCTCCTCCCAAAAGACTTATGTCCTAAACTGTGCGACCTTCCGCATATCTGCGGTACTGGTTTTGGATACCGTAGCGCACCATTTTGTCGCAGGGCAAGAACAAATTCAAAAAATCGAATTTTTCTGCGCTGCGGCAGGTATAGCGCTATCATACCCTCTATTCTGTCAGATTCAAATGACCCGCCTCTTGCTGGAGAACCACTTGACGCGCATGGTATTTTTGGAACGGCTCATCGCCCTCATAGCCATGTTCCAACACCCAACCCATCATGTTGAACGTGGTGTATTTGCCAAAGGCGCCGGGCACGGTCACCACCGCCGCATCCTTGGCGGAGACGCCTTCGGGCACCTCTTCGGGGAAATAGAGATTCGTTGGCGTGAACAGCGCCCCCCATTTTTGCACCATGTCCTTTTCCGGCAAAGACTCACCATCAAAATCGGTCACATCGACGTCGCCAAACATGTTGATTTGAATGACAAAAAAGTTGTCTTCGATCATCTTGGTGATCTCGGGATCGGGGTAAACCTCTTCGTGCATTTTGGTGCAATAGATACAGCCGCGCTGTTCGATCATCACCAAAAGCCGCTTTCCTTCCGCATTGGCTTCGGCCAAATCATCGCGCAGATCTTTGAACGTGTCGCGCTGCCACGGGGTTTTATGCAGACCGTCGTCACCCATTTCAAACGCCAGAGCGGGAGAAAAGGCGAGTACAGAGAGGGTGGCGGCCATCAATGTACGTCGTGCGATTTTCATCATTTTTAAAGACTCCCTTTTGATCCGATTTTAGCAAAGCTCGGGAAGGCTTCCAAAAGCCATGCCGCGATCACATTGACCGAATTTGTGACGATCAGCAGAGCGAACAGGATCAGGAACAGCCCCATCACCTTTTCCACTTTCGGCAAATGGCGGCGGAATTTTGCGGCGAATTTGAGAAACGGTTTAATGAAAAACGCCGCCACCACAAAGGGCGCGGTCATCCCGATCCCAAACACCACCATCATGATCAGCCCGCGCATCGCCGTCGATTCATTCGACGCCATCATCACCACACCGACCAAAACGCCCCCGACACAGGGCGTCCACCCGGCGGCAAAGGCAAGGCCGACCACATAGGACGACCAGATGTTCATGTTTTTGGTATCTCCCGCCTGCATTTGGAACTGGCGGTTGAGAAAACCGATTCGGATGATGCCTAAAAAATGCAGCCCCATGACAAAGACAATTGCGGCAGAGGCAAAGCGAAAGATGTCCTGATGGCTGCGAAACGCCTGCGACAGAGAAAAAGCGGCCGCGCCCAAAAGCACAAAGACCGTGATGATTCCGAGCGAAAACATCACACTTGATAACACGGCCCGGCGGCGCACGCCCGGGGCCAAATCGCCCTCGGCGTTGATTTCCCCCATCGAAGCCCCCGCCATATAAGACAGGTAGAACGGCACGATCGGCAGGATACAGGGTGAGAAAAACACCACCAACCCGCCCAAAAGGGCCGAGATAAAATTAACGTCGAACATTCAGTCCTCCCTAATGTGAATGAAGACTCCACTGCCAGATCGGCTCTTTGAGCGGCTGCATGGCGGAGCTCCTCCTCCGCTCATGAGTGATCCGTGACTTGTGTCATTCACATATTCAAATTAGGTTGTTTATGTCGCACCCGTCAATTGGTATACATATGTTGACAAAAATTCTGGCGTCAATCGCCGCCCTGATCGTATCGATTCTCCCCGCCTTTGCCACCGAACTGGTTATGGTGGAGCAAGACGGATGTGCCTATTGCGCCCGCTGGGATGCGGAAATTTCTGAGATTTATCCCAAAACGCCTGAGGGCAAATTCGCCCCTCTGCGTCGGGTCGATCTGCACGCGCCACTGCCAGAGGACCTGACCTTCAAAGGCCCGGTGATCTTTACGCCCACTTTCGTTCTCGTGGAGGACGGGATCGAACAGGGGCGGATCGAAGGCTATGCCGGTGACGAAATGTTTTGGGCGATGTTGACTATCACCCTACGCGACCACAGTGAGTTTGATGTTGAGGCCGTTCACGCCACACAGGCACCAAAGCCCTAAATCTCTCGGGAGGAGATCCATGAAACACTTTATTTTCGCAGCTATAACAGCCACTTGCACCCTCGCAACCCCAATCCTTGCTCAAGACAGCGACGACGCCTTCGTCACCTTCAAAGTGCTCAAACCCGAGGTCGCCCAAACCGCCGCCTTGGCCGCGATGCAAAGCTGTCGCGAGGCGGGCTATCAGGTCGGCGTCATGGTGGTGGATCGGTTTGGCAGTCCACAGGTCTATCTGCGCGACCGCTATGCCGGGCTGCACGTCTTTGAAACCGCCCGGCGCAAGGCCTGGACCGCCGTGTCCTTTCGCACCGATACGATGTCTCTCAGTGGCCTGACCGAACCCGGACAAATGATGGCCGGGATTCGCGAATTGACAGAACCGCTTGCTTTGGGGGGAGGTCTTGTGATTGAAGCAGCAGGCTCTATAGTAGCTGGCATCGGTGTTTCTGGTGCCCCAGGCCCAGATCTCGATGCGGAATGCGCCCAAGCGGGCATTGACGCGATTATGGATGACATCGCCTTCTAGAGGACAAATGAGGTGGACACAGTGAATTCGCCTTTGCCGGTAATTTCTGAGAACATGTCAGAAGATGACATGGACGTCATGATGGCCTCTGCCTGTGACGCGTCTCAGCTTTTGAAAGCGCTCTCGCATGAAGGTCGCCTGATGATCTTGTGTCATCTGGTCACCGGCGAGAAATCCGTCACCGAGTTGGAAGACCTCCTGTCCGCCCGCCAAGCCGCCGTGAGCCAACAACTCGCCCGGCTGCGTCTCGAAGGTCTGGTCACGCCCCGGCGCGACGGCAAAGCGATTTACTATTCCTTGACGGATGATCGTCCCAAACGCATCCTTGAAGTCATCTACGACATGTTCTGTTCGGTGGATGGCGGGAAAATGAAGCGCGGCTAAAGCCCCCTTCACGCTCCCGTAGGGAGGGAGACGACATGTTCGATCTGTTAGACCCGGGGCTGCTTGCAGCTCTGATCGGTGGTGCCGGTGGCCTCGTCTTGGGGCTGGCCGCGCGTTTGGGGCGGTTTTGCTCCATGGGCGCCATTGAAGACGCCCTGTATCAAGGCTCCGATTTGCGCGCCCGGCAATGGGGCGTGGCGCTTGGTGTGGCCTTGATTGGCACCTTCACCCTCATCGGCTTTGGCCTGTTCGATCCCGCCATGTCGCCCTATTTGGCCCTTAAATGGTATCCCATGGCCTCAATCACCGGAGGCCTGATGTTTGGCTATGGCATGGCGCTGGCGGGCAATTGCGGCTTTGGCGCCTTGGCGCGTTTGGGCGGTGGCGATCTGCGCAATTTCGTCATTGTTTTGGTCATGGGGCTGGCGACATATGTCGCGCTCAATGGCCCACTGGCCGAATTGCGTGTCACCCTGTTTCCGCCCCGCCCGGCCTCCGCCCTGCCCGGCTTTGCCCATGCGGTTTCAGGGGCGTTTGGCCTGCCGACCGTGGCCACGGGGATTGTCGCAGGTCTTGCCATCCTCACCCTCGCCCTCTCGTCTCGTGCCTTTCGCGCACAGCGGCGCTTGATCCTCTGGGGAAGCGCGGTGGGTCTGGCCATCGTCTCTGGTTGGGCTGGGACAAGCTGGCTCTCTCTGGCCACTTTCGAGGCCGAACCCGTCGCCTCCCACACCTTCTCCGCCCCCATTGGTGACACGTTGTTTTACCTGATGACCTCGTCGGCCTCCTCGCCCGGCTTTGGTGTCGGCTCGGTCATCGGGGTGCTTTTGGGCGCGGCCATCGGTTCGCTGATCAAAGGCCAGTTCCGTTGGGAAGCCTGCGAAGACCCGCGCGAATTGAAACGCCAAATCGGCGGTGCGGCTTTGATGGGCGTCGGTGCCGTGGTCGGCTTTGGCTGCACCGTCGGCCAAGGCCTTTCGGCCTTTTCCGTTCTGGCCTTCTCCGCCCCCGTGACCATCATCGCCATCATCATCGGCGCGGCCATCGGGTTGCGGCAATTGATCTATGGCTTTGCGTTTGGCCGCTGAGACGGCCCGAACGGTCTTTGCGGTCTATCTAAAGGTCCGGTCTGCGAACGAACCGGTCCTTCGTTGCACTGGCAGCAAGTGCCGCTTTTGCGCAATTCTGTCATACCCATTTCCGTAAGGGTGCCGCCCTTAACGGTCCATCGCGCCTTTGCCTGCCAATATTTTATCACGGAATTTCTCTATCCGGGCCATCCGGGTCGCGGATTGCTTTGCCTGATTGAGGTTGAACATATAGCTTTTCTGCCGGCCTGGTGTCAGTGCATGAAACGCCTCGGCCAGCTCCGGATCGGCATCCAGCGCCTCGGTCAGTTCATCCGGCATGTCGATCTCGCGGTCTACTTTAGGTGGTTTCGTGCCTGCCTCGGCATGAACCATCAACTGCCTCAGATAGGCTCGTATCACCGGCTCCATGGCGCGAACCTGCGCGACATCGCTAAAGCGGATCATTCCCGGCGTTTGGCTGTTCGGTCCCTGCCGCTCCAGCACGCCTTCGGTGTCTGCCAATAAGCCGGGGTTCATGAAGCTCAGCCTGAAGTCGCCCCTAAATGCGGTTAAAATTGCGATGTTGCGGCCAGCATGCATATAGGTGGGATGCGCCCATTTCACGGTTTCTTTCAGTCCCACATCGCGGCAAATGTGGCGCAGATCATTCAGCCCGTCGATCCATAACCGGATCGAACACTCCGGTGTCGCGAAACGGTCGCATCGACCACATCCCTTGGTAAAGAAATCATCCGCGTCGGCAATCATCGCCATGGCCGCCATCCTTGTCGTACCCGAGCCACCCTATAGTAGAATGACCTCATGATAACCCTATCCTGAAACCTAAGACAATCACAGCCGAAGCGCAGGTTTGAGTGCTTCGCACCAATTCTCACGTCGCGCTGTATTAACCAAAATGACTCAAAGCCATCGTATGTTATGCACCAAACAAATGGTCGCTTTTCCTCTTCCGCATGTACTCCACATCAGCGACATCTGAGCCCCCTCCCCCCCGGATCAACACCTGAAGGTCGGCCACATTCGTTCCGGTCGCCCCGATTTGCAACAAATCCCCTGCGGCCTCTAGCCCGTGATAGCTGTCATTGCGGGCCAGAACATCTTGCGGATCAAGCCCAGAGGCCCGCATCCGATCCAGCGTGCCGGGATCGACCATGCCGCCCGCCGCATCTGTCGGACCATCGCGCCCATCCGTGCCGCCAGAGAGAAACACATAGTCTTTCAGCCCCTGTTCTTCGGCCAAAACCGCCACGCGCAGCGCCAGTTCCTGGTTGCGCCCGCCCATGCCGTCTCCGGTCAGTTTCACCGTGGTTTCGCCACCAAACAGGAAAATCCCCGGCTCGATCGCGCTCTCAACAATGGTGCGCGCCGCCTCTGCGACATCGCCCTCAAGCGGGATCGGAAAGACATGAACGCCCTGTGTCGCGCCGCCCCCCGCCGCGCGGGCCATGGCCGCCACTGATATTTTATTCGACCCAATCAACGCCACTTCACTCTCGGGCAAAGGCCCAAGATCGGGACGTGGCCGCGCCAAATACTCCGCCACGGCGGTGGGCAATTTGTCCCACAGATCAAGCTCTTGCAGCATCTCGACCGCGTCTTCGCGGGTGCCAATGGGCGAAACCGTCGGCCCCGAGGCAATGGCACGCAGATCATCAGAGACCACGTCCGACAGCAACAGCGCCGTCACTTTCGAGGGCGCCGCGGCGCGCAAAAAACCGCCGCCTTTGAGTCGAGATAACTGTTGGCGCACGAGATTCATCGCCACAATATCCGCGCCCGAACCCAGCAAAAGCCGATTGACCTCCGCCTTATCCTCAAGTGAGACGCCGGGCACGGGGGCGGGCAAAAGCGCCGATCCGCCGCCCGAAATCAACGCCAAAACGTCGCCCTTGGCATGGGCCAGCGCATCCTCGATCAAAAGCGCCGCCCGCGCGCCTTCAAAATCAGGCACCGGATGTGCCGCCGCGCGCATCTCGGCCCCCTCCAGCGGCCTCGCATTCTCGTAATTGGTCACCACGATCACCCGCGCCGCATCGACCTGACGCATCGCCGCCTCGGCCATGCTGCGCGCCGCCTTGCCAACCGCGATGATCAAAGGCGCGTTGAACCTCCGTCCCTTGAGGGCGTCTTCAACGGCATGGGCGGGATCGGCGCTCGCGACACCTGTGAGGAAAATCTCGCGGGCTTGCCGGCGCATCTGGTCCAGTTGTGTCATGGCTGGGGTCTCTGTTTGGGATTGTCTGTTCGGGACTGTCTGTGCTGCATCTGCATAGCCGGATGGTGTCACGATCAGACTGCGGCGTCCAGCACCCTTGCCAAGACGCCCGGATCAGACCAGATTCCCCCAAACGAACAGAACGGACTCCGCCATGCAAGAGCTTCCCCTCACTCGCGATTTGGTCCTGATTGGCGGCGGTCACACCCATGCGCTGATCCTCAAACGCTGGGGCATGAATCCCCTGCCCGGTGTGCGTGTCACGGTGATCAATCCGGGTGCGGTTGCCGCCTATTCCGGCATGTTGCCGGGGTTTGTTGCGGGGCATTATCAACGGCAGGATTTGGAACTTGACCTGTTGCGTTTGGCGCGGTTTGCCGGGGCGCGGGCGGTTTTGGGACGCGCCACTGGCATTGATCGCGCGGCCAGGCTGATCCATGTCGAAGGCCGCCCTCCCATCGCCTATGATGTCGCCTCCATTGACATCGGCATCACCTCCGCCATGCCCGATCTGCCGGGGTTTGCCGATCATGGCATCGCCGCCAAGCCACTTGAGGCCTTCGCCAGCCGGTGGCACGCGTTTCGCGCCCGCGCATTGCGCGGCGAGGTGGTGCCTGAGGTGGCGGTGATCGGTGGCGGCGTGGCAGGCGCAGAATTGGCCATGGCCATGGCCCATGCCTTGCGCGCGCTCTCTTCGGCCAAAGTCACCCTGATCGACCGCAGCGAGATCCTGTCAGAGTTGCGCCGCAGCACCCGCCGCGCCCTCTTGGAGGCATTGGCGACATCCGGCGTTGCCCTACGACCGCAGTGCGAGGTGGACGAAATTGGCCCAGAGACGATCACCCTTGGTGACGGGTCCACCCTGCCTTCCCACTTTACCTTGGGGGCGGCGGGTGCGCGGCCTTATGATTGGTTGGCACAGACCGGGCTTGATCTGAGCGACGGCTTTGTCACCGTTGGCCCGAGCTTGCAAAGCTCCGACCCTATGATCTTAGCAGCGGGCGATTGCGTCCATATGGCCCATGCGCCACGTCCCAAAGCCGGGGTGTTCGCCGTGCGGCAGGCCCCGGTGTTGTACTACAACCTGCGCGCACTTTTATCGGAGCCCGCCGAGCGCGCCGATCTGCGCACCTATCATCCGCAAAACGACTATCTCAAACTGATCTCGTTGGGGTCGAAATCGGCGCTTGCCGATAAGTCTGGCATCCGTATGTCTGGGCCAGTGATGTGGCGGTGGAAGAACCATATTGATCTCGCATTCATGTCGAAACTCAAAGACTTATCCCCGATGACCGCAAAGCCTTTACCAGACCGTGTGGCCTTGGGGCTGCGCGATGAGGTGGAGGGCAAAAAGCCGATGTGCGGCGCGTGCGGGGCCAAGGTCGGGGGCGATATTTTGACCCGCGTTTTGCACGCCTCGGACGGCACAGACCCGCACCCAGATCGCGGTGACGTTCTGCATTTGCCCGGCGATGATGCCGCGATTTTGACCCATGGCGACACCTGGCAAGTGGCCTCGGTCGATCACCTGCGCAGCTTTGTCACCGATCCGGTGTTGATGACCCGGATCACCGCCACCCATGCACTGGGTGACATCTGGGCGATGGGGGCAGCACCTCAGGCGGTTTTGGCGACGATCACCCTACCGCCTCTGAGCGCCGCGTTACAGGAACGTTGGCTCACTGAGATCATGCAGGCGGCGCAGGACGTCTTTGCCGCAGAAGGTGCGCAGATCATCGGCGGGCATACATCTATGGGGGCGGAACTGTCGATGGGCTTTACCGTCACCGGGCTTTTGGATCGTCCTATTACCCTCAAAGGCGCGCGTCCGGGCGATCAGATCATTCTGACCAAACCGATTGGCACGGGTGTGATGTTGGCGGCGGACATGGCGATGCAGGCCCATGGCCGCGACATGGAACGGGCCTATGCCTCGATGGTGCAAAGCTCGGGCGCCGCCTCGCGGATTTTAAATGCGGCCCATGCGATGACCGATGTGACGGGATTTGGATTGGCTGGGCATTTGCTTGGGATCTGCCGCGCCTCACAGGTTGGCGCGCATTTGCGCCTCGCGGATGTGCCGCTATTGCCGGGGGCTTTGACGCTGGCGAAATCCGGGATGCGCTCGACCATTTTTCCCGCCAACCGCGCCTATGCCGCAGAATATCAAGGGCCAGAAACCGCCCGCGCCGATCTGTTGTTTGATCCGCAAACGGCGGGCGGGTTGTTGGCCACCGTGTCGCCAATGCGGGCCGAGAAACTCCTCAGTGTATTGCGCGATGCAGGCTATCCCTCAGCGATCATTGGAGAAATCACAGAGACTTCGGGGCTGCTGTCTGTGACAGAGTGAGCCGTTCAGAGCGTATTGAGCCTCGCGATGATCCGCTCGGCCGCCGCCTGCCGTGCGGCCATGCTCATGTCCAAAAGATCGACCTGCTCCAAAACCTCATGGGCATAGCGGGCACGGGCTTTTTCGTAGCGCGGATCGTAATGATGCGCCATCAACGCCTCCGCCAGATCGACAAAGGCCCCGGTCTGCGCCATCGCCCGCCACGCATCAATGCGCTCATAGCCCTGCAACGGCACAAGCTGATCCAGGCGCTGATCCATCTGATCGCGATCCGCGACAAGGTCGGCGTAGGCTTCGGCCAGATACCCGGCCCGCGCGGCCAGCGTGGCGTTTACCTCGATCCGCGGGGCATCACACATGGCGGCCCAAAGCATGGAGGGCAGGTTGCGCGCACCGATGCGTGAACTTTCCGCCTCGACCAAAACCGGGCGCTCGGGTCAAGCGCAGCGAGCGCAGTGGCCAGCGCGGTTTCAAAGCCTTTTTGCGACGGCTGCGTGCCCATCGCGCCAAAAATAGACCCGCGATGACGGGCCAGTCCTTCGAGGTCTAAAACCTGCCCACCCTTTGAGGCTACCCTTTGAAGAATATCCGTTTTTGCAGTCCCCGTATTGCCATCCAACAAGACGATCCGATAGGGCAGAGCGTGATCATAAAGCGCCTCCACCACCAGCCTGCGCCATGTTTTATAGCCACCCTCCAACACCTCAACCCGCCAGCCGATTTGCTTTAAAATCGAGGCAAAAGAGTTCGATCTTTGCCCGCCGCGCCAACAATAAACCAGCGGTTGCCAGCCGCCATCCTTGTCCGCAAGCGGCCCTTCGATATGAGTGGCGGCATTGCGCGCGACCATGGCAGCACCAAGTTTGCGGGCCAAAAACGGCGATTTTTGCTTGTAAATCGTGCCCACTTCGGTGCGTTCACGGTCGTTCAAAACGGGCAAATTGATCGCACCGGGGATATGATCCTCGGCAAATTCCAAGGGCGCGCGCACGTCGATGATCGTGTCAAACGGCGTGTCCAAAAGCGTCTTGAGACTGGAAAATGGGTCATTCATCCCCCTCTTTTAACGCCAGATCAAAGCCGAGAACAGCAACAAGATCGCGCGGCTTTTGACCTCTACCGGATCACCTGGGGTCAAGGCCGAAATAGGGGTGAAAAAACACACCCCTTTTGTGCAAAAAATGACCCCCAAGCGTTTGACCTCAGAGGCTTTTTGCCGCAACGTAAACAGGACGATTTTCCCATGAAATATGGGGAAATCTTCTCATTTCCGATGTGCGGGCCAAAGCTCACGCATCGTGCCCTTGTGATATAACGCGATAGACACTTCGCCCCGTAAGGAGACCCCATGAAAACGCGCGCAGCCGTGGCCTTTGAGGCCAAAAAACCGTTGGAAATCGTAGAACTTGACCTTGAAGGCCCGAAGGCCGGCGAGGTTTTGGTTGAAATCATGGCGACCGGCATTTGCCACACCGACGCCTACACCCTCGACGGGCTGGACAGCGAGGGATTGTTCCCTTGCGTTTTGGGTCACGAAGGCGCGGGCATTGTGCGCGAAGTCGGCGCGGGGGTTAAGTCCGTAAAGCCCGGCGATCACGTCATCCCGCTCTACACGCCCGAGTGTCGCGAATGTAAATCTTGCCTCTCAGGCAAAACCAACCTCTGTACCTCGATCCGCGCCACCCAAGGCAAAGGCCTGATGCCCGACGGCACCTCGCGGTTCAGCTACAAAGGCGAAACGCTGTATCACTACATGGGCTGTTCGACGTTTTCGAACTTCACCGTTCTGCCGGAAATCGCGCTGGCGAAAATCCGCGAAGACGCCCCGTTTGACAAAGCCTGTTACATCGGCTGCGGCGTGACCACGGGTGTCGGCGCTGTGACCAATTCGGCCAAGGTCGAAGTCGGATCGAACGTGATCGTGTTCGGTTTGGGCGGTATCGGCCTGAACGTGTTGCAAGCGGCGCGGATGGTTGGCGCAGATAAAATCATCGGCGTCGACATCAATGACGACAAAGAGGAATGGGGCAAACGCTTTGGCATGACCCATTTCGTCAACCCGCTCAAAGTCGAAGGCGACATCGTTCAACACCTTGTTGAGCTGACCGACGGCGGCGCGGATTACACCTTTGACTGCACCGGCAACACCACCGTGATGCGCCAAGCGCTTGAGGCCTGTCACCGGGGTTGGGGCGTGTCGACCGTGATCGGCGTGGCGGAAGCAGGCAAGGAAATCTCAACCCGCCCGTTCCAATTGGTCACCGGTCGTGTGTGGCAAGGCTCCGCCTTCGGTGGCGCGAAAGGCCGGACCGATGTACCGAAAATCGTCGATTGGTACATGAACGGCAAGATCGAAATCGACCCGATGATCACCCATGTTCTGACCTTGGATGAGATCAATAAAGGCTTTGATCTGATGCATGCGGGCAAGTCGATCCGTTCCGTCGTGGTGTTCTGATGACGCTTGGAACCGTTTCAACCAACAAGGCCTTCGGTGGCACGCAGGGGGTTTACACCCACCCGTCCACCGAGACCGGAACGGAAATGACCTTTTCCGTTTTCGTGCCAGATCACGCGCCGGGAGAAAAACTCCCGGTGCTTTGGTACCTGTCGGGCCTGACCTGCACCCATGCCAATGTTACCGAAAAAGGCGAGTTTCGTGCGGCTTGTGCCGAACATCGCGTGATTTTCGTCGCCCCCGACACCTCGCCTCGTGGCGAGGGGGTGCCGGACGATGCCGATGGGGCCTATGATTTTGGTCTGGGCGCGGGGTTTTATGTCAATGCGACCGAGGAGCCTTTCGCAAAAAACTACCGGATGCAGGCCTATATCGAAAGTGAATTGCCCGATCTGATCGCGGCGCATTTCCCCGCCGACATGGCGCGTCAGGGCATCACGGGTCACTCGATGGGCGGGCACGGCGCGCTGACCATCGCGCTGCGCAACCCGGATCGGTTCAAATCCGTCTCGGCCTTTTCGCCGATCGTCTCGCCGCTGAATTGCCCGTGGGGTGAAAAGGCGTTGACCGGCTATATCGGTGCGGACCGGAACACATGGCGCCAGTATGATGCCTGCGCTATGATCGAAGATGGTGCCTCTGTGCCGGATATTTTGGTCGATCAAGGCACCGGGGATAATTTCCTGGAAGGCCAGTTGAAGCCCGAGTTGCTGCAAGCGATCTGTGACGCGAAAGGCCAAAAGCTCACCCTGCGGATGCAGGAGGGCTATGATCACAGCTACTATTTTATCTCCACCTTTATGGCCGATCACGTCGCCTGGCACGCCGCGCGGATGTAATATTTGAGGGCCGCATCACACCTGTGTTGCGGCCTCAATCACCAACGGATCAAGCCCCTGCCCGCCCTCGGCCAGATAAGCGCGCAGTTGCGCAATCATCCGCGGCTCCCAAAAATCTTTGATGTGCTGCGCCACGCCTTTGGCCTGATCCGCCCCCGGTTGGGTGTTGAAAAACGCAGCAATTTGATTGGCCATCAAGATCATTTTATCATTGGTCACAGCACGGTTTCCTTTCCTGTCTGCGCAGTGGAATAGGTCACAATCGCCTCGCGCCGGATCACGCAAAGCGTCATGCCACAACGCCCGGCCAAATCGACCGCTGCGCGGGTCGGGCTTGAGAGGCTGAACAATCCGGGCACGCCGACGCGCGCGCATTTTTGCACCAAATCGACCGAAAGCCGCGAGGTGATCAACACCGTGCCTTTGGTGAGATCGCGGGTTTCAAGCGCGCCGATCAACTTGTCCAAGGCATTGTGCCGCCCGACATCTTCGCGCAGGGCCACCAATCCCGAGGCATCAAAAAACCCCGCCGCATGCATCGCGCCCACGTCTTCGCGCCGTTTCTGTCCGGCAGTCAACGCCGCAAGCGCCGCGCGGGCGTGATCCATCAGCCCCGGTTCCATCGGTGCGACTTGTCCGGGAAAGGCACTCGCCTGCGCCAGACTGTCGATGCCGCACAGGCCGCAGCCAACGGGGCCAACCGCCGCACGACGGCGCGCGTCCATCGCCTCGGAGCGATCTTCAGGGATGCGCCCACGGACCTCAAAGCCCGTCTCATGGCGGAGGGCCACCACCTCCGTGACCTCACCCGCCCCTTTCACGATGCCTTCAGAACGGGCAAATCCGCGCAGGAAATCCGGCAGATCAAAGGGCGATGCCATCA
Organism: Roseobacter sp. TSBP12; assembly: GCF_009129705.1. NCBI lineage: Bacteria > Pseudomonadati > Pseudomonadota > Alphaproteobacteria > Rhodobacterales > Roseobacteraceae > Roseobacter > Roseobacter sp. TSBP12. The sequence continues at coordinate 91,253 of NZ_PYIB01000004.1, read as the reverse complement.
TCACCGCCGCCGTCGAGCCATTGAACACCAGCGCCACGGGTTGCTCCTCCGGCAGGGCGTCTACGGCCATGGCGGCCCCGGACTTGGAGATGGTGACTTCGCTCATTCAGCCGCCGCAATCCGACGGGATTTTTCCGCCTGAGCCGAATAGGTTTGCTGCCAGTCGCTCGGTCCGTTGGAGGCCGCGACCTGCACCGCCGTCACCTTGTATTCCGGGCAATTGGTGGCCCAATCGGAATACTCCGTGGTGATGACATTGGCCTGCGTGTCCGGGTGGTGGAAGGTGGTGTAGACCACGCCCGGGCTAACCCGATCCGTCACCGTCGCGCGCAGCGAGGTTTCCCCCGAGCGTGACGCCAAGCGCACCCAATCACCATCCTTGAGGCCGCGATTTTCGGCATCATGCGGGTGGATTTCCAACAGGTCTTGGTCATGCCACTGCGAGTTTTCCGTCCGCCGGGTTTGCGCACCGACGTTATACTGGCTCAGGATCCGCCCCGTGGTCAGCAACAATGGGAAACGTGGACCAGTTTTCTCATCAGTCGGAATATACTCGGTGACGATAAACCGCCCCTTGCCGCGCATGAACTCATCCACATGCATCAGGGGCGTCCCAACCGGATGCTCCTCGTTACAGGGCCATTGCACCGAGCCTTCGGCCTCCAAAAGCGCATAGTCCACACCGGCAAAAGACGGTGTTGTGGCGGCGATCTCATCCATGATTTCCGCCGGATGGGTGTAGGTCCAGCGCGCGCCGCCGGTTTCTTTTAACACGGCATTGGCCAGCATTTGGGTGACTTCCCAATCGGCATAGCCATTTTTCGGTGCCATGACTTTGCGTACCCGGTTGATCCGGCGTTCGGCGTTGGTGAAGGTGCCGTCTTTTTCCAAAAACGTCGATCCCGGCAAGAACACATGGGCGTAATTGGCGGTCTCATTGAGGAACAGATCGTGCACGATGACACAGTCCATCGCCGCCAAACCAGCCGCCACATGTTTGGTGTCGGGGTCGGATTGCAGGATGTCTTCGCCCTGACAATAGAGGCCTTTAAAGGTGCCATCGACCGCCGCATCCAACATGTTCGGAATGCGCAAGCCCGGTTCCGCGTCCAACGTGACACCCCAGACCTGTTCAAACATCTGCCGCACCTCATCGCCATGCACATGGCGGTAGCCCGGAAATTCATGCGGGAAAGACCCCATATCACATGACCCCTGGACGTTGTTTTGACCGCGCAGCGGGTTCACCCCCACGCCCTCGCGGCCAATGTTGCCAGTCATCATCGCAAGGTTGGCGATGGCCATCACGGTGGTCGAACCCTGAGAGTGTTCGGTGACGCCAAGCCCATAATAGATCGCGCCATTGCCCCCCGTCGCAAAGGCCCGCGCCGCATCCCGCAGGCCGCGGCCGGCACGCCGGTGAGCGCCTCTGTAGCTTCGGGCGCGTGGCGATCTTCACTGATAAAGGCTTTGTAATCCTCCCAAGCGTCCAGATCACAGCGCGCTTTGATAAACGCCTCATCCATCAGCCCTTCGGTCACGATCACATGCGAGAGCGCGGAGACCACGGCAACGTTGGTGCCGGGTTTGAGTGGCAAATGATGGCCCTCGCCCATATGTGGCGTGTGCAAAAGGTCGATCCGGCGCGGGTCCACCACGATCAGTTTCGCCCCTTGACGCAAGCGTTTGCGCAGGCGCGAGGCAAAAACCGGGTGGCCATCCGTCGGGTTCGCGCCAATGACGATGATCACATCGGATTTCTCAACGGAATCAAAATCCTGTGTCCCGGCGGAGGTGCCGAATGTTTGGCCTAACCCATAGCCTGTCGGTGAATGGCAGACGCGCGCGCAGGTGTCGGTGTTGTTGTTGCCAAACACCGCGCGGGTGAGTTTTTGCACCAGATAGGTTTCCTCATTGGTGCAGCGCGACGAGGTGATCACGCCAATGCTCTTTTGGCCGTATTTGGCCTGAAGCCCGACGAGTTTCTTGGCGGCAAAGTCAAGCGCCTCCTCCCAAGACACCTCTTTCCACGGCTGATCGACGCTGTCGCGGATCATCGGGTTGAGGATGCGGTCCGAATGCGAGGCATAGCCATAGGCAAACCGGCCTTTGACACAGGAATGACCCCGGTTCGCCTTGCCATGTTTATAGGGCACCATGCGAACCAATTGATCGCCCTGCATCTCCGCCTTAAAGCTACAGCCAACACCACAATAGGCGCAGGTGGTGACAACGGACCGATCCGGCGTGCCGAGTTCAATGACGGATTTTTCCTGCAAGGTCGCGGTTGGGCAGGCCTGAACACAGGCGCCACAGGACACGCAATCGGAGGCCATGAAATTTTCCGCCCCGACCGCAACGCGGCTGTCAAAGCCGCGCCCTTCGATGGTCAGGGCAAATGTCCCCTGAACCTCTTCGCAGGCCCGCACACAGCGGTTGCAGACGATACATTTGGAGGCGTCATAGGTGAAATACGGGTTGCTGTCGTCTTTCGGCAACCATTCGGGATTGGCCGCGCCTGAGGTGTCGCGCGCTTCGAAATGGTTGGCCAGTGGCGCGCTTTCCGGTGCTTTATAGCGCACATCGCGCAGGCCCACGGCCCCGGCCATATCCTGCAATTCGCAATCATTGTTGGCGGCACAGGTCAGGCAATCGAGCGGGTGATCCGAGATGTAAAGCTCCATCACCCCCTTACGCAGCTTGCGCAGTTTCGGGGTCTGAGTGTGGACCGTCATCCCGGCGTGAACCGGTGTGGTGCACGACGCGGGTGTGCCGCGACGCCCTTCGATTTCGACCGCGCAAAGACGGCAGGAGCCAAAGGCCTCAAGACTGTCGGTGGCGCAAAGTTTCGGCACTTGGATGCCCAGTTCGGAGGCCGCGCGCATCACCGATGTGCCCGCAGGCACGGTGATCTCCATACCGTCGATGGTCAGCGTCACGGGCGCGCCGGTGTGCGCCGGAGTGCCGCGATCTGTCTCATCCTGAATGCCATTGCCCCACGCGTCATTCTGTCCGGGGATGATGAAATCTTTCATTCTGCGGCCTCCTTTTGCGGGGCGAAATCTTCGGGGAAATGTCGCAGTGCCGACATCACCGGAAAGGGCGTGAACCCGCCCAAGGCGCACAGCGAGCCATCGGTCATCACCTCGCAAAGATCGGTGAGCAATTCGATTGCGCCTGTGTCGCCTTCGGCAATTCGGTCAATCGTCTCAACACCGCGCACCGCACCGATCCGGCAGGGCGTGCATTTGCCACAGCTTTCCACCGCACAAAATTCCATCGCAAACCGTGCCATCGACAACATGTCGGCGCTGTCATCAAACACCACAATCCCGGCATGACCGATGAGCGCCTTTTGCCCGTCGAATTCTTCATAGCCAAAGGGCGTGTCAAACTGATCCGGGTGCAGATAGGCCCCCAAAGGTCCGCCAACTTGCACCGCTTTGACAGGCCGCCCAGTGGCGGTGCCGCCCGCGACTGTGTTGACCAATTCGCCCAACGGCATGCCGAAAGCGGTCTCAAACAGGCCACCAAATTTCACATTTCCTGCAATCTGGATCGGCATCGTGCCTTTTGAGCGCCCCAGACCGAAGCTCGCGTAATGCTCCGCGCCCTTGGCAAAGATCACTGGCACAGTTGCCAGAGAAATTACGTTGTTCACCACAGTGGGGCGACCGAGGAACCCCTCCAACGCGGGCAAAGGCGGCTTGGCGCGGACCACGCCGCGTTTGCCTTCGAGCGAGTTGAGCAACGAGGTCTCTTCGCCGCACACATAGGCTCCGGCCCCGGTGCGGACCTCCATGTCAAACGCCTTGCCCGACCCCAGAATGTCCACGCCCAAAACGCCCGCGGCGCGCGCAATCTCGACCGCACGGGACATGACGGCGATGGCGTCCGGGTATTCGGAGCGAATGTAGATATAACCTTTGGTGGCGCCACAGCCGATCCCGGCGATGGTCATGCCTTCGATCAGGGTGAACGGGTCGCCTTCCATGATCATCCGGTCGGCAAAGGTGCCGCTGTCGCCCTCGTCCGCATTGCAGACGATGTATTTTTGCGGCGCATGGGCCAAGCGCACGGTGTCCCATTTGATCCCGGTCGGAAAGCCCGCGCCGCCACGTCCGCGCAGACCGGAGAGTTTGACCTCATCAATGATCGCGTCTTGCGACATGGCAATCGCACGTTTGAGACCTTCAAGCCCCCCATGGGCCTCATAATCCGCGATGGAAAGCGGATCGGTGAGGCCGCAGCGAGCAAAGGTCAGGCGGGTTTGGCGGGCGAAAAACGGGATGTCTTCAACCGAGCCATGCGTGTCAACGCGACCGTCCAAAAGCGCGCCCACATCGGTGGGGGCAATCGGACCATAGGCCTGACGCACGCCGTCTTTCTCAATCTCAACAAGCGGTTCAAGCCAGATCATGCCGCGCGTACCGTTGCGGATGATCTCGACCTCAAGGCCGCGCTTTTGCGCCTCGGCAGCCAACACCCCGGCCACGTCATCGGCACCCAGCGCCTTGGCGGCGCTGTCCATGGGGACATAGATTTTCATGCACCAACCTCCGCCAAAACCGTATCCAAACGCGCGTCACCGACCCGACCGATCACCTTGCCGTCCACCATCGCGGCGGGGGCGCAGGCGCAAAGACCAAGGCAATAGACCGGCTCAACGGTGACCGCGCCATTGGCGGTGGTGCCGTGCCACTCCAGACCCAGTTTTTTCAACAACCGATCCGCCATGGCCGTCGCGCCCATCGCCTGACAGGCCTCGGCACGGCAGATTTTCAACACATGTTTGCCCGACGGGCGGGTGCGAAAATCATGGTAAAACGACAGCACGCCTTTGAGTTCGGCGCGGGTGATGTTCAGCGCGGCACAGAGCGGCGCGTGAGCGGTCTCGGGGACATAGCCATAGACCTCTTGCAGCGCGTGCAGCATTGGCAAGAGCGGGCCTTCGAGCGCCAAAAACGGGCGGATCACGGCTTCGATGTCTGTCGCGTCAGGCGACGTCAGATCGGACTGGGCTGGCATTGGGGTGCGCATGGCTGGCCTCTTTGGTCATTTCCACCACAAGACCCGAGCGACACACAAAAGGTCAATATCGCTATTCCGTTAACTGATAGAAATTTCCTATCAAACCGCCCCCGTTTCCCCCCGTATCCGCCGCGCCTCGGCCAAAAGTGCCTCGATCACCGGTGTGTGGGGGGCGCGTTGTGGCACGACGAGGCCAACAATATGGCTCTCCCGCCCCTCTGTGCCGCTCATCGGCACCAAGGACAGCCCCTTGCCCTCGGCCAAAAACCGCGCGATGTCATCGGGCAGGACCGTGATCCACTCCCCCGCTGCAACATTGGCGATCAGGGCAAGGATCGAGTTGGATTCGATTTGCGCTTCGGGGGCGATGCCCGCGCGCATGAAGGCCTGGTTGATGATCCGGCGGTTTTGCATGTCCGGTGTCATCAGCGCCAGTTTTTGCCCATTCAGCTCACCCCAGTCCACTTCTGTACGGCAGGCAAAGGGCGATGTCTTGGCGCAAACCAGCACCAGGCGCTCCTGCCCCAAGGCCTCGGTTTCGACCCGTCCCATCGGTTCGTTGTCCAGATAAGACAGGCCCGCGTCGATCTCGAAATTCTCCAACATCGCCAGAATATCCCGTGAGGGGCGCGACAGGATGACAAAGCGCACTTTCGGGTGTTTGCGACTGACCGCATCGGCCAATTTGGCAACCAGGTTCAGCGCCGTTGGGATCACCGCAATGCGAAGCTGACCGGACAGGCCATGCCGGGTCGAGCGCATTTCCTCGCGCAACTGTCGCGCGTCGCCCGTGATCCGCCGCGCCCAATCCAAGGCCCGCGTGCCCTCCGGCGTCAACCCGCCATAGCGCGAACCGCGAAAGATCAGTTGCACACCCAGTTGATCCTCCAACTGTTTGATCCCCGCCGAGAGCGTCGGTTGGGTGATGCCGAGGCTCACGGCGGCGCGGCCAAAATGATGTTCGCGCGCCACCGCGATAAACATGTCGAGCTTGTCCAGCATGATAGAAATTTCCAATCACTTTACTATAAAGTGATGGAAAACACCCCATTAGACAATGAAAATCCACAGCTTGACTGCGCCAGTCAGGAAACAGACCATGCATTTATCAATCCGGCGGCCAAACCGAGGCCGCCGGGATTTGGCTCTGACGTCAAAGCCATGCCACGCAGTTGGCGGGCGATGGTGAATTTTCGGACCGACGTGCTGCGCACACGAAATCGCGCTACTGAATCTCGATCGCCTTGCGCTCATAGTGCGCCTGATCGGATGTGCCATCGTCAAAGATCACATTCACCGACACGGTTTGCACCGATCCCGGCGCGAACATCACCAAAATACTGTCGAGGCTCTCGGCCTTCAGGGCGTTGGGTTGCGCGCTGTCCATGTAACAAGGTTCGGCCTGAAACGGCACCATGTCACCACCATTGACCGCATAGAAAATCTCGCTCACCCCACAACGCCACGACAAAAGATTGGTGAAATACAAAAGGTCTTGGCCGTCATAGCTGCGCACGGCGACCCATTGCGGTTTGGTCGCTTGCAAAATCGGCTTAACTTCCGCCGCTGTGGTGAAATTTTCAGCCATTGCGGGGGTGTGGGCCCCAAAGGTGGCCGCGAAAAGCAGAAGAGTGGCGATGACGGGCCTCATGGAAACAATCCTTTTGCAAACAAGGGAATTAGCACCTTTTGATACACAACGAACCACCTTATACTCCAACGAACAGGTGTCCTCCCGATCAGATCAAAGTAGTGCGTATGACCAGTAAGCCTCAAAATCCCGTTCCGTTCAATATTGTCGTCGTCGGCCAGAGTGGCCGATTGATGTATGAGGCTTTGCTGTTCGCGGCCTCTTTGCGTGCCTCGGACCCGGAATTCAAAGGTCGGCTGTTCATCGCCGAACCGCAACCGGGCGCGCTTTGGAATGGCGATCCGCGGATGAAACAATCCGATGCGCTGGAGGCGTTCAAACGCCTTGATGCGGAGATCCTGCCGTTTGAATCGCGCCATTTCGGCCAGGCCTACCCCTATGGCAATAAAATCGAGGCGCTGTTTGCCCTTCCCAAGGGCGAGCCTTTCGTGTTTTTCGACAGTGACACGCTGATCACCGGGCCAGTTTCCGAAGTGCCGTTCGATTTTGACCGTCCCTGCGCCAGTCAAAAGGTCGAAGGCACCTGGCCGCAAATCGAACTGTACGGACCGGGTTATGGCGAGATTTGGAAATCGCTCTATGACAAATTCGGGCTGGAGTTTGAAACCACGCTCGATCTCGATCAACCGGACGAATATTGGCGTCGCTACCTCTATTTCAACGCGGGCTTTTTCTTTTACAAATGCCCGCATGAATTTGGTCAGCGGTTCTTGGACTACGCCCTCGCCATCCGCGATGATCCGCCCCAAGCCGCAGCGCTTCAGACCTTTGATCCTTGGCTCGATCAGGTGGCCTTGCCCTTGGTGATCCATTCCTTTGGCGGTGCGCGCACCACCTTGCCAAAGAACACGCTTGATGGCGCGATCTCGTGCCATTACCGCACTTTTCCGCTGCTGTTTGCCCGCGAAAGCGAGCATGCCGTCGAGGTGCTGCGCGAGGTGTCTTCGCCCAACTGGATCAAAAAGGTGCTCAAAGAATATGAGCCGATCAAACGCTTGGTCTATCAACCCAAAGGCGAAAAAATCCGCGCCATGTTTGATCGCGACCATTTGCCCCGGCGCGAACAGATGATCCGCAATCAAATCAAAAAAGCCGGGCTTTGGATGCGCTAAGGCGGGTGTGCCCCGGCAGCGCTGAGGCACGGTCCTCCCGGCGGGGCGGCAAGAGTTCGCCCGCCGCAGTACCACAACCAAATCCGGGGTCGGTTTCGCTTTGCACCATCCAAAAGCTGCGTTAGGGTGCCTCTCGAACCGCGTCAAACCGAGCCAGTCCCCGGAAATGAAACCGAATTTTGCCCTCAACCTAAGCCATGATGGCATCGTTCTGTTGCACCGCGCCTCCGCCGGGTGGCATCATATGGGCGAGGTCGCGCTGGATGCCCCCGACATGGCCAAAGAGCTGGCCGATCTGCGACGCACCGCCACTGCGGTCTCGACGGCCGGACTGGCCACCAAACTGGTCATTCCGAACAGTCAAATCCTTTATCGCAGCCTGCCCGATCCCGGAGGCTCAGACAGGGCGCGCGAGACCGCTATTCGCGCTTCGCTTGAGGGGGCGACCCCCTATGCCCTGACCGATTTGGTTTGGGATTGGGTGGTGACATCCGGCACCATCCAAGTCGCGGTTGTCGCCAAGGAAACCCTTGAAGAAGCAGAAGCTTTCGCCACGGAGCATCGGTTCAACCCGGTGTCTTTTGTCGCTCTGCCCGAGGCTGAAACCTATCTGGGCGAGCCGTTTTTTGGCCGTGCCAAAGCCGCCGACGATTTGGTCGGAGCAAAGACACGAATTGAACCGGACGTTGAGGCGATTACGATTTTGGCGCATCGCGAGGTGGAGCCTGCGCCCATTCCCGAACCAGTTCATGCCCCTGCGCCCGAACCCGCAGCGATTGCCGATGTAGACCAGGGCCAGACGACTGAAAAGGCGGCTGATGTTGCTCCCAAACAGGCAGAGCAGATCGAAACACCTGCCCCGCGACAGGAACCGGAGCCCGCGTTCAAGCCCGAGGACGGGAGGGCGTCCGACAGGCTTGAGGCCAATTTTCTTACGCCCGAAGCGCAAGAGCCAAAGGTCAACCCGACTGATACGCCAGACGCACCAGATGACTCCAATGCCGCGACACCCGAAGCGCCCTCTTCGTTTCAATCCCGTCGCGTTTTGACCACCGCACCGGCGGACGATCCTGAGACCCTGTCGGGTGTGCCGCGCGTGTCGGCCCAGCCGTCGCGGGTCCTGGCCGATGTGCGCAAATCCCCCGAGGTCACATCCGCGCCGTTCCCCAACATGGCGGCCCCTGCCTCCGTGCCGCAAACGCCCGCCGATCCCGCGCCGCAAGAGCATCAGCATATCGCGGTGCATGTGCCTGTGACCTCGGGCGACCTGCCTTTGGCCCCGGACGACAGCGCGCCCAAACCCAAACCGATCAAGCCGCGCAAAACCGGACCTTTGCCGGAACCGCCGCCCATGCCCGCGCCCTTGCCTGTACAAACGCGACCGTCCCCCGCGTCACTCTCCGACAAGCCCAGCAAAGCGGCCGCGACCCTTGGTAAGCTCAAAACCCTCTCGGTGCGCGCCGCGCAAAAGGCCAAACCTGCTGTCACAAAGGCCAAAACCGAGCTTGCGAAACCCGCAAAGAAAAGCACCAAAGGTTTTAGCACCGCCGATATCATCACTGCACCTGTCGCTCAGAACGGCGTTGACGACACGGCGATGAGGCCGCTCTCAGATCGCGCTGCGGGTCTCGACTCGGTTGACAACACCCGTGATGAAGCCGAGGCAATGACCGTCTTCGGCGCCCGCCGCCGCAACCGCGAGACCGCGCGCAAACCGCGTCGCCTTGGGTTGATCCTGACCGGGGCGTTGGTGGCGTTGCTCTTGCTGGTCGGTTTGATTGCCGGGCTTTTGCCGTCGTCTGAGCCCCCTGAGACGCCCACCGAGACCAGTGCCACGGAGTCTCTTCCCGACGACGAGCCAACTGTACCGAATACGGTTCTGGCCGATGCCGCCCCCGTGTCCGACGCGGATCTGGCGGTCGAAACCGATGCGGCTGATGAAGAGGCGGAATTGACGCCTGAGCTGTTGGAAGAGGCCACCCGCCCCGCCCCGCTTGGCACCGAGACGGAGACCACCGAAGCCGATCTGGCGGACCTCACGGCCGATTATGCCGCGACTGGCATTTGGCCGCTGGCCCCCGATGCGGGGGATGGCGCGGTTGTGGAAGACAGCGTGGATGACGTCTACGTCGCCTCGATCGACCCCGGCATCCAATCGCAAGATGCGGGGGCTTTGGTCGATGTGGCCCGCCATCAGGGTGATGTGGCCCCGCGCGCGGCCCCCACGCCTGCGCCTTTTGGCACACGCTATGACTATGATGAGGCCGGGTTTATCCGCGCCACCCCCGAGGGAACTGTGACACCGGATGGCACGGTGGTTTATGCCGGACGGCCCGCGATTGTCCCCGGCGCCCGTCCGGGCAGCGCGGTGAATGAGGCGGTGGAAACCGCACTCAATCCGGCCCCTGTGGCGGCGGATGATCCGGTGCGTTTGGCGCTTGCCGAATTCCGCCCCAAACTGCGGCCCGAGGCCTTGGTTGAGAGCAATGAAAAGGCCAATCTGGGCGGCATCACCCGCGCCCAACTGGGTGGGTTCCGGCCAAAATTCCGTCCGGCTTCCGCTCAGGAACAAGCCGCCCAAGAGGCGATTGTGGCCGGGGCCAACGCCCCCGCACCGACCGCGCCGGTCGTGGTTGCCTCTTTGATCCCGAAAGAGCGCCCGAAAGATTTCTCCAAACTCGCCGCTGCAGCCGCGGCCGCAGCGGCGGCTGCCGCCATTGCCACCGATGAGGGCACAACGAAAACCTCCGCTGCCTCGACAGTCACGGCGCGTGTGCCCGACAGCAAAATCCCATCCAGTGCCCCCACCACCGTGGCACGCGCCGCGACGGTGAAAAATGCGATCAACCTGCGCGCCTTGAACCTGATGGGCGTCTATGGGTCGAGTTCGGATCGCCGCGCGCTTGTGCGTCTGCCATCTGGGCGCTTTGCCAAGGTCAAGATCGGCGACAAGATCGACGGCGGACGGGTGCAATCCATTGGCTCTGACTCTCTGACCTATGTGAAAAACGGCCGCTCCATCACGCTTGAGGTCGCGGGCTAAAGCACACAGCGCCGCTTGCCCGATTGCAGGCCTTTGGCGACGCTGCGGTGGTTTTGCATGCCCTTAGCGCAACAATCTTTTGGAAAATAGCCGCGTGCTCTTGTCGTGTGCGCGCAGGTCTATACCTCTTAGATCAAACAGATACCCCAGATCGGAGTCCCCGGATGCAAGGCATGTTGGCCCAAGCCGTCATTTACCTCGCTGCCATTGTCGTCGCCGTGCCTTTGGCACGCAGGCTCGGGCTGGGGTCTGTGTTGGGCTATTTGATTGCCGGGATGATGATTGGGCCAGTGCTTGGGTTGGTGCAGCATTCGCAGAGCACCGATCTGATGCATTTCGCCGAATTTGGCGTGGTGATGATGTTGTTTCTCATCGGGCTTGAGCTTGACCCGCGCGCCTTTGGGAGATGCGCAATCGGTTGATTGGGCTGGGCGGGTTGCAAATCGTCGCCACCGGCGCCGCAATCACCGGGGCTTCGGTCTGGGCCGGGCTGGACTGGCAAACGGGGCTGGCGCTTGGGATGATCTTGTCACTGTCCTCAACCGCGTGGTGCTTCAGACCCTCTCTGAAAAGAAGTTGATCCATACAGGCGGTGGGCGCGCGGCGTTTTCCGTGCTTTTGACCCAAGACATCGCGGTGATCCCGATGTTGGCGCTGATGCCGCTTTTGGCCACGGGATCGCGCCTGACCATCAACCCCGACGGCTCAATCAGCCGTCCATCGGATTTGGCGAAAGTGGCCAGTGAACATAGCGTGTCTTTGGTCGAAGGCCTGCCCGCATGGGGTGTCACCCTGGTGACTTTGGGTGCGGTTGCGGCGATCATATTGGCCGGGGTCTTTCTGACCCGTCCGGTGTTTCGCTACATCCACGCCGCCAATATGCGCGAGATTTATACCGCAGTGGCCCTGCTCATTGTCATCGGCATCGCGTTGTTGATGAGCTCCGTCGGCCTTTCCCCCGCCCTCGGCACATTTCTGGCCGGTGTCGTCCTGGCCAACTCCGAGTTTCGCCATGAATTGGAAAGCTCGATCGAGCCGTTCAAAGGCCTGCTTTTGGGGCTGTTTTTCATCGCCGTTGGTGCCGGCATCAACTTTACGGTGCTGTTTCGCGATCCGATTTTGATCATCGGGCTGACCGTGGTGTTGATGGTGTCAAAGGGGGTGATCCTGTTTGCCATCGGGCGAATTTTTGCATTGCGCAAACGGGCGCAATGGCTTTTTGCCCTCTCTCTAGCGCAGGCCGGGGAATTTGGCATGGTCTTGACCACCTTCGCCCTGCAACAGCATGTCTTATCAACCTATTTGGCCGAACGCGTGTTGCTGGTCATTGCGCTGTCTTTGATGTTCACGCCGCTGTTTTTCATGCTGCATGATGCTCTGCGTCAAAAATTGGCCGACCGGGTCGAGGATCAGCCCGCCGACAAGATCGACGAACAACATTCCATCATCATCGCCGGGATCGGGCGGTTTGGTCAGGTGGTGAACCGCTTGGTGCAGGCCTCAGGCTTTCACACCACGGTGCTGGATCACGATCTGAAGACCATTCAACTGATGCGCAAATTTGGCTTTAAGGGCTTCTTTGGCGACCCGACCCGCCCCGAACTTTTGCATGCGGCGGGGCTTGAGACGGCAAAGATTTTGGTGGTGGCGCTCGATGATCAAAAAGCGGCGGTGCATTTGGTCGCCTATGCCCGCAAACAGCGGCCCGATCTGTTCATCATCGCCCGTGCTCGCGACCGCATCCATGTCTATGAATTATACCAAGCCGGGGCCGATAAAATCGTGCGCGAAATGTTCGACAGTTCCCTGCGCGCGGGCCGCTATGTCTTGGAACAGATGGGATTCTCCGAATACGACGCCTCAGTCACCGAACAGGCCTATTACCAACATGACCGCGAGGCGTTGCGGATCATGGCACAGCTTTGGGACCCGAATATTCCGACAGCGGAGAACACCGCCTATATCGAACGCTCGCGCAGTTTGGCCACCGATTTTGAGGCGGAATTGATTGCGCTTTTGGAAAAGAAGCGTGCGGAAATTAAGGACAAAAGCAAAGAGCCTAAAGCGTCACGCCTTTAACCTGAGACAGGGGAAAGGTGTGACGCTGCCAGACATATCCATGGTGTGGGCGTTCTGCCATAAACCCATGAGTCAGGTTTTTGGCGCAACGCTTTAAAGCAAGCGCGTCGCCAAACCACGCGCGCGTGACACCCGACGCGCCGTTTACCCCGCCGACACGCCTGCCTCGGCAAAGGTCGCCATGCCCGACAGGCATTCGACCGCGCCTTTGACCAGAGGGATGACCAAGCCCGCCCCCGAGCCTTCGCCAAGGCGCAGACCCAGCGACACCAACGGCTCTTTGTCGATCGCCTCGAGGACGGCGCGATGGGCCGCTTCGGCGGACTGATGTCCGGCGATGCAATGGTCCAAAGCCCCCGGCACCGCCTTTTCAAGACAGGCCGCCGCCACACAGCAAATGAACCCGTCCAAAATCACCGGAATGCGCAAGACCCGCGCCCGCGCAATCGCGCCCGCCATCGCCGCCACTTCACGCCCGCCTAAACTCGCAAGGATCGCAAGCGGGGCTTTGCCCCCATGCAGGGCCACGCCCGCCGCACAGACCTCTTTTTTGATCTTGAGCCCGGCGTCATCCACGCCCGTGCCGCGCCCGACCCAATCGGCCGCAAGCCCACCAAACAAAGCATGGGCCATCGCCGCCGCCGAGGTGGTGTTGCCGATGCCCATTTCGCCGACGACCAACAGATCGGCCTTTGGATCGACCGCGTCCCAGCCGGTTTTGAGGGCGCGCACGCAGTCCTCATCAGACATCGCCACGGTTTCGGTGAAATCCCCGGTGGGACGGTCCAGATCAAGCGCATGCACAGACATCGATGCGCCTGCGTTGCGCGCCAATTGGTTGATCGCGGCTCCGCCCTGTTGGAAATTCGCGACCATTTGCACGGTCACCTCGACCGGAAAGGCCGACACGCCGCGCGCGGTGACGCCGTGATTTCCGGCAAAAATCGCCACTTGTGGCTTTTCAATCCGGGGCCGGCCCTCGCCGCGCCAAGCCGCGTACCAAATGCCGATCTCTTCCAAACGGCCAAGGCTGCCGGCGGGTTTGGTCAGTTGTGCATTGCGCGCGGTCGCCGCGGCTTGCGCCTCCATATCCGGGCCGGGGGCCTGTTTCAGAATCCGTTCAAATCCGGCAAGATCGGAAAAAGCCATGTACCGCACTCCCTCATTGTTTTGTCTGGGCATTGTCTTTGTCTGGCATTGTATTCGTGTCGCTGGGGTTTTATCCCGAGAGTCAGACCAAGGACAGGACCGATTTGCCGCAAAGGAGACGTCCATGACCAAAGCCGACACACCACGTTTTACACCGCGTTTTAAACCACGGGCCGAGGACATCGCCACCAGCCTCGCGATCCTGACGCGCATCCCGGTCAAGACCGGGTTCAGCCGCACGGCACAGGCGGCATGGGCCTTTCCTGTGGCGGGGCTTGCCGTCGGGCTTGTGCCCGGTGCCGTGGCAACGATTGCGGGCTGGTTCGAGTTGGGCGCGGGGTTGATTGCCGGGTTCACCATGGCCGCGGCGGTGATCGTCACCGGCGCGATGCACGAAGACGGGCTGGCCGATTGCGCCGATGGGTTTTGGGGCGGCTGGGAACGACTTAAGCGCCTTGAGATCATGCATGACAGCCGTATCGGCACCTACGGGGTTTTGGCGCTTGGCTTGGCCTTGCTGTTGCGGTTCTCGGCGCTCTCGGTCTTGGCGCATGAGGATGTGATCGTCACAGCGCTCATCGCCTCCGCCGTGCTGTCGCGCGCCTCCCTGCCCTATGTGATGCTGCTGTTGCCCCATGCCCGCACCGATGGGCTTTCGGTGCAAACCGGACGTCCGCCACGCGATGCGGCGAGCCTTGGGGCCATGGTGGCTTTGGTGCTGTCAGGGATTGTGGTCGGCTTTGTTCCGACCGTGATTGCGGCCTCGGCCATCGTGCTGACCAGCTTTGTCGCCGCCAAAATCGCGCAGTCCAAAATCGGCGGGCAAACCGGCGATGTTTTGGGCGCAACCCAAGTTTTGTGCGAGATCGCGGCGCTCACAGTGTTTACGGCGCTGGCTTAACTTGTTGGCGACAACCCCGTAAAGCCCCATCCATCCGGTGAAAACCCGAATTGCAGCGCCAAAAGAGTGACCTCTTCTTCGTGCAACCAAACGGTTTCCAAACTCATGGAAAGCGGCTGCGTTGTCGCCGTGAGATAACCCTCCCCCTCGAACCTCTTGACCGTATAGCCCGCTCGTCTCAATGCATCTTCACAGGCTTGCCAATCGGCAGCCTCGCCATTGGGAACCAATGCATAATCAATCTTGGCGCGTCCAGGAATGCCGTATTCGGCATCAATCTTTTGAAACACTGCGACGGTATCCGCCTGCAAACTTTGGAAATCAAAATCCATAGAAACAGCCTTTCAAAATACTCTGTCATCCAACGCCAACATGAAAACCGCCGCAAGGTCTCCCTTACGGCGGTCATCATGTCTACATCACAGCCGAGATCAGGCGGCGGCCACGCGGCCGACGAGCACGTCAGAGATTTTCTTTTGCGCTTCGGTCTCATCCGAGCCGGACACGGCCGCGAATTCGCGGGTCAGGCGGTCAAGGGCGGCTTCGTAAAGCTGACGCTCAGAATAGCTTTGCTCGCGCTGATCGTCGGTGCGGTGCAGGTCGCGGACCACTTCGGCGATGGCGATCAGGTCGCCGGAGTTGATTTTTTGCTCATACTCCTGCGCCCGGCGCGACCACATGGCGCGTTTGACCTTGGCCTTGCCTTTCAGCGTGCGCATGGCTTCGTTGACCACATCGGGCGAGCTGAGCGAGCGCATGCCCACTTCGGTCGCTTTGTTGGTCGGAACGCGCAGCGTCATCTTGTCCTTTTCAAAGGAGATGACGAAAAGTTCGAGGGACATGCCCGCGATTTCCTGTTCTTCGATCGACACGATCTGACCCACGCCATGGGCGGGGTAAACAACGAAATCACTGGGGCGGAAGTCTAATTTTCTGGTCTTGCTCATTTGCAGTCTTTTTCCTCGCAGGAACCTTTTAGGCACATCATCGGGCGCTTATCCTCGGCACGGGTCTCACATTGCCTCACCCAATCCGGCGCACATAAAAGCCTAAGGTCGGGAACCATCTGGCCCCGAGGGAGCTTTTGGGTCTAAATTTGGCGCGAAAAACCCAATCCCCTGAAAAGCAAGCTTTGGGGGTTGAGGTTGATATGCCTGATGTGGTCTGATCAATATAGCACAAAAATAGGGCCAAAGAAAGCGCGGCGCGCAGTCCGGACCGGATATCCCCCCGGTTTTCAGGCCCCTTCCCCTTGTTTTTAAGAGGATGAGTCGACTCTAAAGACGAAAATGGGCCCGAAATCGGACCCATTTCAAACGCGAATCACTTTCGGTCCCTCCTGAGGGCCGCAAAGAGTGGATAGCTTGGGCTTAGGAGCCCTCGCCCGGCGCCTCGGAGAAATATTTCTCCATCTTGCCGCTTTCACCGTCTTTTTCTTCATAGCCCGGCAGCGGGTCTTTTTTGGCCAAAATGACCGGCCAGGCTTCGGAGTATTTGCGGTTGAACTCGACCCATTTTTCCATGTCCGGCTCGGTGTCCGGGCGGATCGCATCGGCGGGGCATTCCGGTTCGCAGACGCCACAGTCAATGCATTCGTCCGGGTGGATCACCAACATGTTTTCGCCCTCGTAGAAACAATCCACAGGGCACACCTCGACACAGTCGGTGTATTTGCAGGCGATACAGTTCTCGATAACGACGTAGGTCATGTCGGCTCATCCAAATCTAAAGTCCCGACCCAATTAGCCGGATGGGGCGCATCATTCAAGCCAGTCAGGGCGAGAAAGGAGGCCGGTGCGACGATCTTTCTTTGTCGGACGCCTTTTCCCTCAAATTTCGGTGCGGGCGGAACATAATCCTTATCGCCAGGCACATGGGCACTGGCGGGCTAAGGTCCTCGTAAAGCGCTTGGGCTTCGGGGGCCGGTCCGCGGCGGGTGCCACAGGCGACCAGCTTGACGACGCGGATGTGATTGCCCTGCGCAAAGGTCAAAACATCCCCTGCGCCAACGGTGGTGGCAGCTTTCGACACTTTGTTGGAATTGACCCGCACATGGCCGCCTGTGACGATCTTGGCCGCCAAGCTGCGGGTTTTGAAAAAGCGGGCATACCAAAGCCACTTGTCGAGGCGAAGGCTGTCCCGCTTTTCCATCATAGGCGCACCGTAGACATTGGGGCCTCTTACTTTTTGTCTTTCAAACCCATCAGCGCAGCGGCGAAGGGGTTGTCCATGTCGATCGGCTTTTCTTTGCGCGGCGGGCGGGCGGAGAAGCTTTGTGGCTTGTTGCCGTCTTTGCCTTTGCCCCCATCACGACCACCATCACGGCGCGGTTTGCCGCCTTTACCCTCGGGTTTTCCATGCGGCTTGCCACCGGATTTTTTGCCCTGCGGACGCTCGCCGCCTTGGCGTTCGCCAGCTTGACGATCCCCGCCCTGACGATTTTGGCCCCGGTTGCCGCCACGGTTTCCACTGCGATTGCCACCCCAGGTGAAGGTCACAAAGCCCTCCATCTCAGGGCTTTCCATCTCAACGGGCGCTTCAACATCGGCATCACTCACGGCCTCGGCCGCGCTTGGCTCCGCATCGGCAATGACCGCCGCCTCTGGCGCGGCGGCAACGGCGTCTTCCGCCACAGGCGTTTCAGCGACGGTATCCGCAACGGGCGCATCTGTCGCTTCCGGCGCGGCAGCTTCAGTGGTTTCTGCATCTGGGGCTTCTGTAACAGGAGCCGCCACAACGGCTTTGACCTTGGGGCGTTCGCCTTTTTCGGCCTTATAGCCCAGACCCACCATAAGATCGGCGAATTGCTCCAATGTCATGCCAGTGATCGACAGCATGTCGGGGTTGGCCTCAAAGCCGCCCCGGCTGTCTTGTCCACGCAGCAAATCGGCCAGACGTTCCAACATGTCGATGCGGATCGCACGGGCCCCGGCCAAACGATAGCCGGAGGTCACGTAATAGCCCTCTGGCGCGTCAACAACCGCCGGAATGGTCACCAGACCTGCGGGCGGGCTGTCAGGGAATTCGTCGAATTTCGCGTTCAACGCCCAAAGCAAAAGCCGCAACCGGGTCGGTGCAGGTTTCAACAGCAAAGGCAGGAAGATCGTGAACTGACCAAAGCGCACACCATGTTTGCGCAGCGCGCCACGGGCATCTTGGTCCAGGTCCTTGACCTCTGTTGCCACCTGATCGCGCGGGATCACGCCATAGCTTTCGCCCAAACGGAAGGCAAAGCCACGCGCCAGCCCGGTCAGGGTCTCGTCGCGGGTCAGGTTCAACAGCGGTTCAAACAGGGTCGCGATTTTGCGGTCGATGAAATGCTGCAACCGGCGTTGGACCTTTTCAGCCACATCCGTGCTTGCGCCCTCGGCGACAAATGCCACCGCGCGCGGTTTCAAAATGTCATCGCCCGCAACCAGTTTGCCCACGGCATGTTCGCCCCACATCAGGCCACCTTGGTCGGTGAAATCCATCTCTGTGTCCGGCGCATTATAGAACCGGTCGGCACGCAGGCTAAATTCCGGTGCCAATGCGGCCAACGCGGCTTGTGCCAACGTCTTTGCCTCATCCGGCGTTGCGGATTTGTCCTGAATAAACTGGAACCCTTCAAGACGGCCGATGAACTCGCCCTCAACCGTCACTTCACCCTTGTCGTTCACGTCGGCCACAAGGCCCTCCTTCTGTTTGAGCCGCCGAAGGAGCATACTCGTCCGCCGGTCCACAAATCTCTGCGTCAGTGCACCATGGAGCGCATCCGACAAACGGTCTTCTACAGCGCGCGTCTCGCCGCGCCAATGGCTTTCGTCATCAACCCAGTTTTCGCGTTGAGCAACATAGGTCCAAGTCCGAATATAGGCGAGTCTTTTGGATAAAGTGTCGATATTGCCCTGCGTGTGGTCAATGCGTTTGACCTGCTGGGCCAGCCAATCGTCGGGAACCCGCCCATATTCGTGCAAAAATTCATAAATCCGCTCAAGCAACGTGGTGTGTTCGCCGTGACTGATTCCGCGAAAATCGGGGATTCGGCACACGTCCCACAACAGTCTCACATCGCGCCCGGTGCGCACCCGCGGCCGCACCGATTTGAGATCGGACAGCGTTTTGAGCGACAAAAGATCATCGGCATCACGCGCACGCACCAAGGCGGGATCGGTCGGCATTTTTTCGAGCGACTGAATGAGGGCATCGACAGAGCCGAATTCAAGCCGGGAATTGCGCCAATTGAGTTTTTTGATTGGGGTAAACCGATGTTCTTCGATGGCGAGGGTCACCTCTTCGTCAAATGGCTCCGCCTCGCCCGTCACGCCAAATGTGCCATCGGTTTGATAGCGCCCGGCCCGGCCCGCGATCTGGGCCAACTCATTGGGGGCGAGGTGGCGCATCCGGCGACCATCGAATTTAATCGTGGAAGAAAACGCCACATGGGTGACGTCCAAATTCAACCCCATGCCAATCGCATCGGTGGCAACCAAATAATCGACTTCGCCGTTTTGATACATCTCGACCTGGGCGTTGCGTGTCCGCGGGCTCAGCGCCCCCATCACCACCGCCGCACCGCCTTTTTGACGACGCAGCAGCTCGGCAATGGCATAGACGTCATCGACGGAGAATCCGACGATGGCGGCGCGCGCGGGCATGCGGCTGATCTTTTTCGAACCGGAATAGGTGAGCCGAGAGAATCGATCCCGATGCATGAACTGCGCCTTGGGCACCAGATTGGCAATCACCGAGCGCATCGAATCGCTGCCCATAAACAGCGTCTCATGCAGGCCGCGCGCGTTCAAAAGCCGGTCGGTGAACACATGACCGCGCTCGGGATCGGCACAGAGTTGAATTTCATCAACGGCCAGAAAATCCGCGCCCATTCCCGTCGGCATCGCCTCAACGGTACAGACCCAATATTGCGCCCGTGCGGGGACAATCCGCTCTTCGCCCGTCACCAACGCCACCACGGAGGGGCCGCGCCGCGCGACGATCTTGTCATAGACTTCCCGCGCCAAAAGCCGCAGCGGCAGGCCTATCACGCCGGTGCGATAGGCCAACATGCGTTCAATCGCATAGTGGGTTTTGCCTGTGTTGGTGGGCCCGAGCACCGCAGTGATGCGCCCCCCCGTCCCCATCGCGCCGCTCATCGCTTTGGTCTTTCTGTTTGGCCCCAAATGGGCGTCTGTGTCAGGGATGTTTAAAGCGCTGTTCCGCCAAGCGCCAGTTCCAGAGCGGCAATGCGTGCGCTGAGCCCCTCCATCTGCGGATGTATCTCGCGGATTTTATACAGCACCTCCAACGCCACCGCCTCGTCTCCGGTTTCCTCCAAAATCACCGCCAGCCCAGAAAGCGCGCCAAAATGGCGTGGCTCACGGGTCAGCACCGTACCGATGTCTTTGAGCGCCGGGCCATACAGCCCCGCCATGAAATAGGCGGTGGCACGGGCGTTATAGGCCTCAGGAAACTCAGGCGCATGATCGACAAGCGCGGTCAGATGACCGATTGCGCTGGAAAAATCGCCAGCCTGAGTGGCCGCACGGCCCCGCTCCAACAACAAATCCATCGCATCTGATCCAGAGCGTGACATTTCAACGACGATGTCCTGTTCGATCCGGCCCGCCTCATTGGGATCGGCCTGCGACAATTGGTCGAACAGATCATCCAGGCGCACCGCATCCGCCGCGAAAGCGGCCGAACTGGTGCAAAAAACAACGATCCCGACAAAAAACAGCCCGGACGCAACGGCACATTTGAGAAACTGTCGTAATGCTTTCATAACAGTTGGGATTGTAGCTTTCTGGCGCGCGTGGTCAAAGTCACAAATCCGCGTTCACACAAAACGCGCCATAATATTTTTCGGAGGAAGACCAAATGAGCGACGTCATCACCAAAGCGGTAGAGGCTCTGAATGAAAAAATGGGCGGTGGTTTCGACGCCGGCGTGGCGAAATTCGTCATCGAAGGCGAAGGCGCGATTGTCGTCGACGCCGAGGGCGCGCGCGCCTCTGACGATGTGGCCGACGTGACCCTGACCGCCAATCTTGAAACCTTTCAAGGTATGATCGAGGGCGACGTGAACCCGACCGCCGCATTTATGCAGGGCAAATTGTCCGTCGATGGCGACATGGGGCTGGCGATGCAACTCGGCTCCGTTCTGTCGTAAGCGCTATGACGGAAATCGCCCCCTATTTCGCAGATCTGGCCGAAGGACCTGAGGGTGGATCGGCCTATTGGCTGACCACATTGGATGGGGTGCGTATTCGCGCGGCGCTTTGGCCCTATCAGGGGGATGGGACGTGCAAAGGCACGGTGTTCATCCTGCCGGGGCGGACCGAGTGCATCGAAAAATATGGGCGCGGTGCGGCGGATTTGGCCGCCCGCGGCTTTGCCTCTTTGGCGATTGATTGGCGCGGTCAGGGCATTGCCGACCGGCTTTTGGCGGATCGCAACATCGGCCATGTCGGCACCTTCCCGGATTATCAAAAAGACCTCGACGCGGTGATCACCTTGGCAGAGGCAAAAGCCATGCCAAAACCGTGGTTTATCCTCGGCCATTCGATGGGCGGGGCGATTGGCTTGCGCGCGCTGGTGGAGGGCAAGCCTTTTCTGGCCGCCGGATTCTCCGCGCCGATGTGGGGGATTGGCCTGACCCCGATCCAAAAGGCCATGCTGCGCTTTCTCTCGCCGGTGATACATGCGCTTGGCCTGCAAAACCGCCGTGCACCGGGCACGCAAGCCCAGACCTATATGCTCTGGCACCCGTTTGAGGACAATCTTTTGACCTCCGACGCCGAGACGTACCGCTATATGACCGACCAAATCATCGCCCAGCCCGATCTGGGCCTTGGCGGGCCCTCGACCCATTGGGTGAGCGAAGCGATTGCGGAAAACGATTGGGCCCGCGAGCAACCGCTGCCGGATGTGCCTGTGCTGTGTTTCTTGGGCACGGATGAGAAAATCGTCAACACCGCTGCGGTCAAAGACCTGGTTGCGCGCTGGCCGTCCTGTGAGTTGGTGCCGGTGCCCCATGGCCGCCACGAGATTCCAATGGAGACCCCGGCGTCGCGCGCCCTGTTTTATGACCGTCTGGCCGCGATTTTTGCCGCTCAAAGCGCCTGATCCTTTGCATCGCGGCGCAGGAATGCCTATCTCTGTGTCACAGATACAAAACGGAGAGACGCAATGCGGTTCACGCAGCCCCAATTCGCCCAAAACATGGTTTTCGACGCCAATGCCACCGGAGGTGACGCGGCCTTTGGAGACTTGCCGGAATGGGACCTGACCGACCTCTACCCCGCCCCCGACGCCCCCGAGGTCAAGCGCGATCTCGATTGGATCGAAGAGGCCTGCCTGTCCTTTGCCCGCGATTATGAGGCAAACTGGCCGGTCTCGACGGTGCGGGCATGTATGAGTGCATCCTGCGCAATGAACGGATTTCACAGGTCGCGGGGCGTTTGGGATCGTTCGCCGGGCTTTTGTATTACCAAAACACCGTCGACAGTGAGCGCGCGACGTTCTTTTCCGACATTCAGGACAAGTTGACGACCTACACCGCGCCAATGGTGTTTTTCTCGCTTGAAGTGAACCGCATCCCGGATGAGACGATTGAGGCGATGCTGACCCATGAGGGCCTGTCGCGCTATCGCCCGATCTTTGAGCGGATGCGCAAAATGCGCCCGCACCAGCTTTCCGATGAGTTGGAGCGCTATGAGCACGATATGTCGATTGTCGGTGCCTCCGCGTGGAACAAACTGTTTGACGAAACCATCGCCGATCTGAAATTTACCGTGGAGGGCAAGGAGCTTGGGCTTGAGGCCACATCAACCCTGATGATGGATCAAAACCGCGACAAACGTGAGGCGGCAGCCCGCGAAATGGCCCGTGTCTTGGGCCAGAACATCAAGATTTTATCTCGTGTTCACAATACCTTGGCCAAAATGGGCGAGGTCGAGGATCGCTGGCGCAGGATGCCGACGCCGCAAACCGGACGGCACCTGTCCAACGATGTCGAACCCGAGGTCGTGCAAGCGCTGCGTGACGCCGTGGTCGCCGCCTATCCGAAACTGTCGCACCGCTATTATGAACTCAAACGCGGTTGGTTGGGCTATGACAAATTGCAGGTCTGGGACCGCAACGCGCCGCTACCGATGGAAGAAACCCGCGTGGTCGATTGGGACACCGCACGCGCTATGGTGATGGACGCCTATGCCGGGTTTGATCCCAAAATGGCCGAGATCGCCAAGCCGTTTTTTGAGCGCGGCTGGATTGATGCGGGTGTGAAACCGGGCAAGGCACCGGGCGCTTTTGCCCATCCGACCGTCACCGATGCGCATCCCTATGTGATGCTCAATTACCTTGGAAAACAACGCGATGTCATGACATTGGCGCATGAATTGGGCCACGGCGTGCATCAGGTTCTGGCCGCCGAACAAGGCGAGCTTTTGGCCGACACGCCGCTGACACTGGCGGAAACTGCCTCGGTCTTTGGTGAAATGTTGACCTTTCAAAAACTGTTGGCCGACACCACCAACCCGGCACAACGCAAGGTGCTTTTGGCCGGAAAAGTCGAGGACATGATCAACACGGTCGTGCGCCAAATCGCCTTTTACGATTTCGAATGCAAACTCCACGAGGCGCGCAAAGGCGGCGAATTGACCCCGGAGGCGATTGGCCAACTTTGGATGTCGGTGCAGGGTGAATCCTTGGGCCCGGCGTTTGACTTCATGGACGGGTACGACACCTTCTGGGCCTATGTGCCACATTTCGTTCACTCGCCATTCTACGTCTACGCCTATGCCTTCGGTGACGGCTTGGTCAACGCGCTCTACGCCGCCTATCAAGAATCCCCCGAGGGCTTTCAGGACAAGTATTTCGACATGCTCAAAGCGGGCGGATCGAAGCACCATTCCGAGCTGTTGAAACCCTTTGGTCTTGACGCCTCTGATCCCAAATTCTGGGACAAGGGCCTGTCGATGATCTCAGGCTTTATTGATGAATTGGAAGCGATGGAGTAACCGCCGCCACTCCACGAAAAAGCCCCCGGCCAGATGGCGCGGGGGCTTTTTTATGTTTGATCTCAAGAGGTTTAAGTCAATCCAACTCGGACCAAGGCCACGGTTTTTCCTCGGAATCGGCGGTGATGTAGCGCGTCGCTTTGGCAAACCAGATGCCAACATCGGTGCCAAATCCGGCGATGCGCGCGTTTGGTTTTTTACCCGTGGTTAAAAGCACAATCGCCTGAAGCACCGCCAAGAAGCCGATGATGGTCGAAGCAAAGCTCATCATCATCCAGATCAGCACTGAAAACAGAATGCGCGCGCCGATGTTTTCCTGGACCTCTTCCAACCGTTTGGGCGCGGACGAGGACATGTTGGGCATGACGTGATCAAATTCATGCGGGTCGGCCATGGGTGATTCCTTTATGTTTCACCGGACAGTTTACAGGGTTTGGCCGAAGACAAAAATCGCTTCGCACCAGCACGGGACAAACAGTCTATAAAAGAGGCACAAACTGACGCGAGGTTTCGCTTGGCCCTGCCCCCTGCCCAGCCCTAGGCTCGCGCAAACGGGAGGATTTCAAATGATCAAGTGGATTGGACGTGGGATTGGGCTTTTACTCATCGCGGCGGCGATTGTATTTTTCGGGGTGCTCCCCGGCATCGTTGAAAAGGGTCAAAACCCGGTAGTGGCCCATACCCCCTACGCGATTTCACCCAAGGCACAGGCCCTGCATGACAGTCTGATCATCGGTGATTTGCACACCGACAGCCTGATGTGGAACCGCAATCTATTGAAGCGCGGCGATCGCGGTCAGGTCGATTTTCCGCGTCTGCGTGAGGGCAATGTGGCGGTGCAGGTGCTCACCACGGTGACCAAAAGCCCGGCTGGGCAGAATTATGACCACAATTCAACGGATGCGCGCGACAACATCACCTTGCTCGCTATGGCCGAGATGTGGCCAATCAAAAGCTGGTTCGACCTGACCGAACGCGGGCTTTACATGGCCGGCAGGTTGGAGGCTACGCCGAACAAGCCCCTGATCAGGTCCATATGATCCTGACCAAAGAGGATTTGGACGCCGTTCTGGAGGCTCGCACGGGCGGCTCCAAGGTGGTTGGCACCCTGCTTGGCTCCGAAGGCGGGCATGTGCTTGAGGGCGAGATCGAAAATCTGGATCGGATCTATGACGCCGGATTTCGCCTGATGGGTCTGACGCATTTCTTTGACAACGCGCTGGGTGGCTCGCTGCATGGCGAGGGCAACGCCGGGCTGACCCCGTTTGGCCGCGAGGTGGTGTCGCAGATGATGGACAAGCATATGATCATTGATCTCGCCCACGCCTCGCCCCAAATGGCACAGGATGTTTTGGCGATGGTCGCGGATCAAAACATCCCCGTGATTGTATCGCATTCCGGCATCCATTCCCATTGCGCGGTCAAACGCAATTTCGAGGACGATCTGATGCGCGCCATTGCGGCGACGGGCGGGGTGATTGGCATTGGCTATTGGGAGGATGTGACCTGTGACGCCACGCCCCAAGGCATCGCGCGGGCGATCAAAGCCGGGATTGGCGTGGTGGGGATTGATCACATCGCGCTGGGATCGGATTTTGACGGTGCGGTGGAGACCCAATTTGACGTCTCAGAATTGGCCGCGGTGACGCAGGCGCTGATGAATGAGGGCTTGAGTGATGCAGACATCGCGGCGGTCATGGGCGGCAATATGATGCGGGTGCTCGGGCAGGTTTTGCCGCAGTAAGCCGCGCCAAAGCGACAACACCCCAAAACAAACACGGGCGCCAAACGGGCGCCCATCACATATATACCTCCCCAAATCCTCCCTGATATCGCACGAAGGGCATCCCACGCGGATCATCCTCTCCTGATCGCAGCCCGGTTTCCCTCCAGAATCCCGGACCGCCTCACATATCGGGCGGATCGCCTGTGTCGTCTTTGCCAGAACCTCGGGACAGTCTCATGTCACCCTCCTTTCCTTGCCTTTCCAACATCTTAACTATAGCGCGAGTCGCCTCGCTTAGCCTTGATCCGCATCAAATACCGCATCAATCACCGCTTGCGTGCCGCGCGCATTCTCCAAACTCCAAGGGTAGTCCGCCCCATCGCGCGCAGAGTGCACAAAATTCTCAACCTGAACGACATACTGCCGCACGGTCGGGAAAGTCTCGATCCGGGTGACGCCATTGGCGGCCCGAATCTGCACCTCTGCACTGCCATAGGTGCCGGCATTAAACGGCGTTTTGACGGTGATCACGCCTCTGCGACCATGAAACCGGGCCTCTTGGAACGGCGACATTCGCATGGAGACATAGGCGCTATAGTCAAAGCCCGCAAAGCGCGCGGTGAAGGCGGAGGTCACATCGACACCGTTCTCATAGGTGATGTTGGCGGAGGTGATCGCCTCTGGCTCCTGGCCCGTGGCAAAGCGCACCGATCCGATCGCATAAACGCCAATGTCGCCCATCGCGCCACCGCCTGTACCGGGCTTGTTGCGGATGTTGTCGAGGTCCGGATTGTCAAAGGAAAACGCCACATCGACACGGATCAAATCGCCGATCTCGCCCGCTGCCAACATCTCTTTCACCCGCGCCCATTGCGGGTGATGGACGATCATGAACGCCTCCGCCGCCAGCAACCCGGTTTCATCGCGTTTGGCGATCAGCGCGTCGATCTCGGCGGCTTTCATCGCAATCGGCTTTTCACAAAGTACATGTTTGCCCGCCGCAAGCGCCTTGAGGCTCCATTCGACATGCATGTGGTTGGGCAGAGGAATGTAGACCGCGTCGATTTCGTCAGAGGCGAGCATGGCATCGTAGTCAGTGAAGACCTTAAGCCCCGGACAAAACGCCTGAAACGGCGCGGCTTTGGCCATGGAGGAGGTGGCAAGGGCTGTGAATTCCGCGCCCTCAGCCTCATGAATCGCCCGCGCCATGTGGTTGAGCGCAAATTGCGCCCCGCCCAAAACGCCAAACCGGATTGGATTGCTCATGTCTCTCTCCCTTATGCGATGTTAGCGCGATCATGACGCAAACCAACGCAAAGAAAAAGGGGCGGCCTTGGCCACCCCTTTTCATCTCTTCAATTGTGACCCTGCGCGAGGATCAGGCGTCTTCGCTGACCCCGGTTTCCATACCTGCCTTAGTCGCCAACTCGCGCATCCGGTTTTGCAGCTTTTCAAAGGCGCGCACTTCGATTTGACGAATGCGTTCGCGCGACACGTCATAGCGGCCCGACAGTTCCTCAAGCGTCACCGGCTGATCCTCAAGGCGGCGTTGCATCAGGATGTCTTTTTCGCGCTCATTGAGCACATCCATCGCCTGAACCAAGAGCGCACGACGGCTTTCCAACTCGTCCCGTGCCTCATAATCGGCGGCGGTGTTGGCGTTTTCATCCTCAAGCCAGTCCTGCCATTGCCCCGACCCTTCGTCGTCACTGCCGACCGTGGCATTGAGCGAGGCGTCGCCCCCGGACATCCGGCGGTTCATCGAAATCACCTCGTCCTCGGTCACGCCCAGATCGGTGGCGATGCGTTTGACGTTATCAGGATGCAAATCGCCCTCTTCCAAGGCCCCGATGCGGGCTTTGGCTTTGCGCAGGTTAAAGAACAGTTTCTTTTGACCCGAGGTGGTGCCGAGTTTAACCAAGGACCACGAGCGCAGGATATATTCCTGAATGCTGGCGCGAATCCACCACATCGCATAGGTCGCGAGACGAAAGCCCTTTTCGGGATCAAAGCGTTTGACCGCCTGCATCAAACCGACATTGGCCTCGGAGATCACTTCGGCCTGCGGCAGACCGTAGCCGCGATAGCCCATGGCGATTTTTGCCGCCAAGCGCAGGTGCGAAGTCACAAGTTTATGCGCCGCCGAGCTGTCTTCATGATCGACCCAGCGTTTGGCCAACATATATTCCTGCTCTGGCTCCAGCATCGGAAATTTGCGAATTTCCTGCAAGTAGCGGTTCAGGCCCTGTTCCGGGCTTGGGGCTGGCAAATTGGTATAGCTGCTCATCGTTCACATTCTCCCGCGTCATCTGCGCCTTATGTAACAACCTTTAACATGGGGCGCGCCATGTTACAACACTTAACATCAAACACCGTATCCTGACTTAGGATCGCACCACGCG
Organism: Roseobacter sp. TSBP12; assembly: GCF_009129705.1. Classification (NCBI taxonomy): domain Bacteria; kingdom Pseudomonadati; phylum Pseudomonadota; class Alphaproteobacteria; order Rhodobacterales; family Roseobacteraceae; genus Roseobacter; species Roseobacter sp. TSBP12. The sequence goes on along the minus strand of NZ_PYIB01000004.1, from coordinate 63,161 downwards.
CCCTTCAAGGGCGGCACCTTATGGCTGCACATGATGGCAGCAATGACGTCCTACATTCAGAATTCTAACGAAGGGTGAAACAAATTCTGCCGTGACACCACGGTATTTCATCCCTCTCACGGCAATGTGCCGTCTGTTACACCGTTATATATTGCACCAAAGAGTCGAACAATGCGCGAATTCGTGCAGAAGTGCGCAGCTCCCTATGCGCCACCGCCCAGAGATCATAGTGAATCGGCGGATAGGACCCGACCCGCACCAGATCGCCCATCTGCGTAGCGACCCGCTCCGGCAATATTCCAACCCCAAACCCCGCACACAGCATATCCGCCACCACGAGATGCGAATTTGACAGGCGCATGAACTGGCGCTCCGCCACCTCAAGCCCGAGCGTTGAGAGTGCCGCACGCAGGCGCGGGCCGCTGTCATAGCCGATGAAATCCGCCCGTGAGAGGTCCGCATGGGCGGGGTCCGGCCCCAGCGTGGCGGCATAGTCTTTGGCGGCATAGAGATACACCGCCTCAGAGCGCAGTTTGCGCGCGATGAGGTCAGGTTGGGTCGGGCGAAAGGACCGGATCGCCACATCGGCTTCGCGACGACGCAGGTCGGAGGCCTCGTTTGAAACCAGCACCTCGATTTGCAACCCGGGCGCTGAGCGGCGCAAAGCGCTGAGCACGGGCGCAAGGTAGTAGGCCGCGACGATTTCCGACACGGACAAGGTCACACTGCCCTCAAGCGTTGTGGCCTGCCCCGAGGCCACCCGTGCCGCCTGGGTCGCCGCTGCGCCCATGGCGCGGATATGGGGCAACAAGTCCAGCCCCGCCGGGGTCAGGCTCAATCCGCGCGGGACGCGGTCAAACAGCGTCACGCCAAGCTCCGCCTCAAATGCCGCCACCTGTCGCCCCAATGTCGGCTGGCTCATGTTGAGCGCCCGCGCGGCGGCGGAGAAGGACCCGGTTTCCGCCGTGACCAAAAAGGCGCGCGCATGGGTCCAGTCAAAGCGGGCGGCGCGAAAGTCGGTGAGGGGAGCGTTTGGCTTATCCATGCAAATATGAATATCATAATGGCAAATCTAGGCAATATGACACATATGAACGCATAGATATGAGAGGGCATCACATGTTGTTCCCGAAGGAGTCCCCGATGTTGACGCCCTCCCCTGCACTCTTCACCCGACTGCGCCGAGCCGGGATGGCCTATTGGGTCATCATCCTCGCCGGACTGAGTTCCGAAATGATGTTTCGCGCCACGGCCCTGTCCGCCACATCACTCTCACAGACGGTCTCGGCCTTGCGGATCAGTGCGCTTTTGGACAGCGTGATGATTGGCGCGGACATCTATGTCGCGTTGACGTTTTACGCAGTGTTTCGCGCGGTTGATCCGCAAAAAGCGCTGTTTGCCATGGTGTTTCGGCTGACACAGGGGGCGGTGATTGCCGGATCTTTGATGTTGCAACTGGCCGCTCTTCACGCCCCGGATCAGGCCGCTTGGCTCATGGCGGCACAGGCCGATGGCTATGATCTTGGCTTGCTGTTCTTTGCGCTCAACACGGCACTGATGGCGCAGCTTTTGTGCCACTCCGGTCTGCTGTCGCCTATGACCAAGCGGGTCTTGCCCCCTTTGCTCATGGCCTCGGCGCTGATCTATGGAATCAACAGCACGCTGGCACTTTTGGGCTCAAACTTTGCCGAAACCCTTGCGCCCAGCTATGCCATTCCCCTGGTGTCTGAGAGTTTTTTCGCCCTCTGGCTGCTGTTCTCACGCCACAGCCAAGCCGTCGTTTCACCGCATTAGAGGTGATCCAAAAGCCCCTGCATATCCTCGGGCAGAGGCGCCTCAAACAGCATGTCCTCGCCCGTCACAGGATGCACAAAGCCCAGCACGGCCGCATGAAGCGCCTGACGCGGAAAGGCCGCGACGGCATCGCGCGCCACCTCTGAGAGGGCTTTGTGATTGAGCTTGCGCCGCCCGCCATAGGTTTGATCGCCAACCAGACCATGCCCGGCATGGGCCATATGCACACGAATTTGGTGGGTGCGCCCGGTTTCCAACCAGCATTCCACAAGGCAAAGCTGCACAGGCGTGCCATAGGTCTCAACCACCCGCGCGCGGGTGATGGCGTGACGGCCCTCGCTAAACGACACCGCTTGTTTTTGCCGATCGGCCTTGTGACGGCCCAGCATGGTGGTGATGCGCATCACATTGGAGCCTTCAAAGCTCACGCCTTTGACGCCGCGCAGACGCGGGTCCATGATGTCGGGCATGCCATACACCAGCGCATAATATTTGCGCTCGACCGTGTGTTTTTCGAATTGTTTGGCAAGGCTTGATGCGCCTTGTCCGATTTGGCAACGACCAAAAGCCCCGATGTGTCTTTGTCGATCCGGTGCACGATGCCGGGGCGCTTTTCACCACCAATACCCGACAGGTTGTCACCGAAATGATACATCAACGCATTGACCAAGGTGCCCGACGGCGAGCCCGGCGCGGGATGCACCACCATGCCGACGGGTTTGTTGATCACGATCAGATCGTCATCCTCATAGATCACCTCCAAAGGGATGTCTTCGGCGACGATCTCGACGTCGGCAGCCTGTTCCACAGTGATCTCAACCCGATCCCCCGCCGCGATTTTACCGGTCTGGTCCGTCGCCACCACGCCATTGACGGTGATCGCCCCCTCGGCCAGCAATTTTGCCAGGCGCGAGCGCGACAGCGTGGCTTCTTCTGGCACATCGCGGGCAATCGCCTTATCAAGGCGTTTGGGCGGGTTGTCCGCAATGACGAAAGCAACGGTGGTAACAGACATGAGTGATCCGATTGAGTTGGACCCAAAAGACATGGCGGGATTGACGCTGTTGCGTCGGCTGGTCACCGGGCTTTTGGTCGTGATGATTTGCGGGTTTCTAGTCCTGATTGGGCTGCTTGTCACCCGTTTCCCTGACATGAAGGGGTCAAGCGCGGCGGCGGTGTCTTTTGACTTGCCAGAGACGATCACTTTGCCCGAGGGCGTGAGTCCCACCGCCTTCACCCGTGGGGACGACTGGGTGGCGATTGTCACCGATGATGCGATCTTGATTTACAGCGCTGAAACCGGCGCGCTGCGCCAGACAGTGTCGCTGAAATAACGCCGAATAGCACGACAGCCCTGATGCGTCACATAAAACGGATGGGTAAAAGTGGTACCACCACCCCGGCTCGAACGGGGGACCTCCTGATCCACAATCAGGCGCTCTAACCTACTGAGCTATGGCGGCACTGGCGGGGGATTTACCTGTCCCTCCATCTGAATGCAAGGGCAGTTTACGAAAATATCTGTGCAAATCAATGTGGCGTGTGAGCAAAAGCGTAGCGCAGGTCACCCACAAGGGCGCGGCCTTGCGGCCTCTTGTCATCCAAGGCCCAAAGTCGTACTCCCTTTTGGGTCGAAAAGGAGCCAAGCGCATGGGCATCAACTCGGAACAAGATATCGAAGCAAACCTGCAAATCGGGCCAACCTCGCTTGGCATGGTGCGCCTGTTCATCGAGGCCAAGGGCGTTGAAATCCCGATGGATTTTGAACCAGAAGAGGCCGAAGAGATCGCCGAAGAGCTGTGCGCCGCCGCAGCCCAGGCGCGCAAGCTGGCGAAATAGGCCTCAGCCGCCAAACAGCGCTGCCACGCCCGGATCGCGGTAGCTTTGCAACCGCAGCGCAGCTTGGCGCGCGAAACTCAGGTGCAAAACCTTGCGTCGCGCTGTGGGCAGCTTGTTTTCATCCGGCATCCGAACAATCTCCGCGCCATAGCCATCCGCAAGGATCAGCCCGGTCTCCTCGGGTAAAATCTCCGTCGGAAACGCCTGATCCACCGCAAAGAAATACCGATCACACCAAGCAGATAGCCCTGCCATTTGCTGTCCGAGGTAAAATCGGCGCGGCTGGATTTGCACTCAACCACCCAGACCTCCCCCTTCGGTCCCAGCCCCATCACGTCAACGCGCAAGCCGCGTGTGGGCACCATTTCCTCAAGGCAGGTGACATCAAGCGTGCGCAAATACCGACAGACCCCGCGGGCGAGACGTTGACCGGGTTGGGTGTGAACCGGCTGGCGAGAAGAGAGGGCGGGATCATCGGCGTGCATGGCCCAAAGGTGAACAAAACATAAACAAATCGCAAGAGGAAATCGAAAGCAAAAATTCACTCTTTCCCGTTTCCGCAGTCTCCCTATTGTTCACCCATGCTTGATCCGTCCCCCTATCTCACGCTTTGGTCTTTACATGCGCCCCTCCCGCTCAAGACAGAGGGTCACGCCCATGTCTGGCGTGTGATGGACGCAAAAGGACAAGCCGCCGCGCTCAAACTGTTTCAGCCCGGCAAAGGCGACAGCGAGCGCGCGGCGGAGCAATGGGACCGCGCCTTTGGCGCCTCGGGCCTCATCGCCCGGCTGCGCAACGCCCAAGGTGACGCGCTGTTGTTCGACTGGGCCGAGGGCGCGCCTTTGGGCGATCTGTCGCGAAGCGGTCAGGATGACCGGGCCACGTCAGAGCTGGCGCGTTTGACCGCCGCTCTTCTGCGCGCCGCCCCAAAACAGGCCCAAGGCTTTGCCGCCCTACCTGACTATACCCGCGCGCTCAGGCGCTTTGCCGGCGACTCACGCCTCCGGGCCTTGGAACACGTCGCAATGATGCGCGCCAAGGCCTTGATCGAGGTTTTGCTGAGCAGCACAGAACGGGTTCAGCCGATGCATGGCGATTTACACCATGACAATGTGATTGGGACGCCCGGCCACTGGACGGTGATTGATCCCAAAGCGGTTTGTGGCGATCCACATTACGAACCCGCCAATGCCTTTCGCAATCCAAAGGGAGCAAAGGACGAAACCCTGTCCGTCGCGCGTTTCGCACGGATGGCCGAGGCCTATGCCCATGAAACCGGTCTGGATCGTCAGCGGCTTTTGGACTGGGCGGCGGTCAAATGCGCGCTCTCGATCTGCTGGACCTTGGCCGCCCCCACCGCCCAGCCGCCGCGCCTCGACCTGATCCGCCTGCCCCGCCTTCTGGGCCTGTCGCAGAGCGCCCCCTTGTCTTCGGCCCGCTGACCCACTATCTCCTGCGGTGGCGGGATCTGCTCGTTTCGTACATATGGGTGCAAGACTCCGGTGGCCTTAAGCAACCGAAAGGGGGCTGGCTCTGTCCAGACCGTGGTTTGGTTATCTGGCGCCCACCTGAATATTCAGGCTTCGGGAGCAACGCACTGCTACGGATGCTGTGGTCCCCCGCCACTTTCAAACACGAAACGCGCCCTCGATTGGGGCGCGTTTCGTTTGAGCTTTGGGTGGTTTAAGAGCGATCTGTGCTTTCGACCCGGATCGGTTCCAACACGCGCAGCGGGATGTCATCGCGTTTGCCGCCATGATCGTCGTCGTCTTTCCCGGCCATCCGCATGATCGTGATTGCGAATTGCACCCCCGAAAACACCACGCCATTGGCCAGCCATAGAATCAGCACCGCAAGCCAACCAATGTCGGAATGGGTCACAAGGTGCCACATGTTGGCGACATTGAAAGAGAGCAGCGCAGCAACGAAGGCCGCCGAGATGGCAAAGCCAATCAGCACCTGAGTGATGTAAAGTTTGATGAGCTTGGGCATGGCGACGCTCCTCTGCGAGAACACATTCACAAACTGTAGCATATTGGGATGGATTTTCCACGTTCCCTTTCGTCGCAGGCGGCGTCCCCTCCCCCCCCCCTCAACGCAACAACGCCCCGACGATTGCGGGGCGTTTGCTTCGAGAAGGTTCAAAAGGCGTCAAAACGCGCCTCACCTGTTGATGTGCTCGCCCTCAGGCCTCAAAACGCCTCGGGCCTCACTTCGCGGGCCATATGATCCAACACCGCGTTGACGAATTTCGACTCGCGCCCTTCGGGGTAAAACGCTTTCGCCACGTCGACAAATTCCACAATCACCACTTTCGGCGGCGTCAGCCCGGACAAAAGCTCCGCCCCCGCCGCCCGGAAAATCGCCCGCAGCGTCGAATCGATCCGTGCAATCGGCCATTTCGCCACCAAAGCACGGTCGGTCATTTGGTCGATCTTGGCCTGTTCATTGACCGCCACTTCGGTGATCTCATGGAACAGATCGCTGTCGCCGTCGATGAATTCGCCCTCTTCCTCGGTCACCAGACCAAAGAAGAAATCGTAAAACTGGCGGCGGACCTTATCGACCGTCATGTCAGAGGCTTCCATCTGAAACAGCGCCTGCACAGCGTAAAGCCGCGCGGCAGATTTCTTTTCGCGCTTTGAGGGCGGTTTCAGATGGTCGGTGTTGTCAGAGGTCATGCGTTTTTCGGTCCTGTGGATTCACTCGCCTGAGTGTCTTGGGCGAGACGGATCGCGTCGGAATGAAATCCCACGCCCTTGCTCGGATTTGCCCATTTGCGCGAAAGCGCGATGAGATGCAAGGCCGCAGCCGCCGCTCCACCGCCTTTATTTTGTCCCTTGGCCTCGGCGCGCACCACAGCTTGGTCGCGATTTTCGACCGTCAGGATGCCATTGCCGATGCACAGCCCTTGCAACCCCATCAGTTGCAAAGCCCGTGAGCTGTCGTTGCAGACCGTGTCATAATGGGTGGTCTCGCCGCGGATCACACAGCCCAGCGCGACATAGCCGTCAAAGTTCGACATCTTGTCCGCAATGGAGATCGCGGTCGGCACTTCCAAAGCGCCGGGCACCTCGACCAGATCCCAGGTGCCGCCGACCTCTTCGGTCACGGCCTTGGCGCCTGCGACCAATTCGTCGGCAATGTCTTTGTAATAAGGCGCGACCACGATCAAAAGTTTGACCGGCTTGTCGAATGTCGGCAGATCGAGGATGTGGTGCTGTTCATTCGCGGCCATGTCTTAGCCCTCCTGAGAAATCTTGCGGGTGCCGGTGATGGTCAGGCCAAAGGCCTCAAGCCCCGGCACTTTCGGCTGTGGGTTGTCAGTGACAAGGATCAGGTCATGCAGGCCAAGGGCGGCCAGAATCTGTGCGCCGATGCCATACTGACGCAGGGTGTGCGGCGAGGCTTCATCTTCGAGAACCTTCATCGTCAGGTCTCGCAGCAAGACCACGACGCCCCGGCCCTCGGCCGCGATCACATCCATCGCGCCTTCGATTTCGCGCGAGGTTTTGCCAATGCCCAATACGTCTTCAAGCGGGTTGAGCGCGTGCATCCGGGTCAGAACCGGCGCGGGCGTGGTGATATCACCCTTGGTCAAAACGATATGTTCCGCGCCTTGCAGCACGTCGGAATAGATCGTCATGTCCCATGTACCGCCAAATTCCGACACCACTTCGCGGTGGGCGGTTTTGGTCACAAGGTTGTCGTGACGGCGGCGATAGGCGATCAGATCGGAGATGGTGCCGATTTTCAGCCCGTGCTTCTGGGCAAATCCAACGAGATCCGGCAGACGCGACATGGTGCCGTCTTCGTTCATGATCTCACAGATCACCGAGCTGGGCTGAAGCCCTGCCAGACGCGCCACATCGACACCGGCTTCGGTGTGACCGGCGCGGACCAGAACGCCGCCATCACGCGCACGCAGCGGGAAAATATGGCCCGGCGTGGCAATATCCGTAGCCGTTTTCGACGGGTCAATCGCCACGGCCACTGTGCGGGCGCGATCATGGGCGGAAATCCCGGTGGACACGCCCTCTTTCGCCTCGATCGAAATGGTAAATGCGGTTTCGTGGCGCGAGGAGTTGTGCGACGCCATCATCGGCAGGCCCAGCGCGTCAATCCGTTCCCCGGTCAGCGTCACACAGATCAGACCGCGCCCGTGGGTGGCCATGAAATTGATCGCCTCAGGCGTGGCCATTTGCGATGGGATCACCAGATCGCCTTCGTTCTCGCGATCTTCGTGATCAATCAGGATGAACATCCGCCCGTTGCGGGCATCCTCGATGATTTCCTCAATCGGGGAAATCGCGGTGTCATAGCTGTCAGTCTCTGTGATGTCGGACATGGTCTCGGGCGGCCTCTTGATCCTTAGGGTGCCTCTCCGTACAGCGTCATGATCGCAAATGCCAGTCAAACGCGCAGGGCAAAGGCAATGATGCGCGCACAATTGCGCTGCATTTTCGCAATTCTCCAAGCCCCGTCAGGTCAGTCCGTGAAAAACACGGGCGCCGGGATAAGTCCCGCCAATTTCCCGGCTGCAACCCATTCCGCCTCAAACGGCGCATCATGGATCAGCAAAACAGAATCGCGCGGCAGCTTTGTCCCCTCAAACAAGGCATTCAACGCCGCCCGCTGCGCGCCCCATCCGGTAAGGGGCGCAGGCGCGCGCCCTGCGCGATCAATTCCCGCCAGTGCGGCAATCGTTTCGGGTTTCAAGGGCCGGTGAACCGCCGCGATCCGCGTGGCTTTGATCTGTGCCAGCGTGTCGGAATAGCGCGCAGGCAAAGCGTCCCCGACCCGGATCAGCCGCAGCGCGTTCGACGAGAACAGAAACCCCAAAACATCGCGCCCGGTGCTGGCCCGGATCGAGGCGTAAGACCGATACGGCAAGCCCAGCTCTGCGGCCCGACGCACCCGCATCCGGATCACTTCGATCGGCAATGTCTCTCCCAACAAGCCCTTGCGCGCTTTGCTCCAAGCCACGGTGCGAAACCTCACGCCGCGATCAAAGGCCGGGCCGTTGTTGTGCCCGATGCCGCTCATGCCTGCCACTCCTGAAGCCGCGCGACATAGCGCGCCAATGTGTCGATCTCCAAATTCACCCGATCACCGACCTTGGCCGCGCCCCATGTGGTCACCTCCTGGGTGTGCGGGATCACATTGATGCCAAAGCTGCAGCCCGCCACCTCATTGACCGTCAAAGACGTGCCATTGAGCGCCACCGAGCCTTTGGGCGCGATGAATTTGGCCAGAGCTTCGGGGGCCTCAAAGCTGATCCGCGTGCTCTCGCCCTCGTCCACCATCGCCGTGATCACCGCCACGCCATCAACGTGCCCCGACACAATGTGTCCGCCCAATTCGTCGCCCAGCTTCAAGGCGCGTTCAAGATTGACCGGCTTGCCCACCGCCCAGGCACCGATGTTGGTCTTTGACACCGATTCCGCGCTGATCTGCACGTCGAACCAGTTTTGCGGCGACACGCCAAGCGCCACCACCGTCAAACACACCCCATCACAGGCAATGGATGCGCCGATCTCGATCCCATCGACGTCATAGCGACAGCCGATCCGCGCCCGCAAATCGCCACGCTGCTCCAATTCAAGCACTGTTCCGACGTCGGTGATGATCCCTGTAAACATGCCGCCTCCACGCGTTGATCGTTGGGTTGCGTTAGGGGTAACGCCCCGCTTGCCCCCCTGCAAGCACCCGCATGACGGGCGCAGAGGGTTTGTTCATCTTTTTGCGCCAAACTGACCCCTGCTCTTTCTCACCAGCGATCTGGCCACGCGCTGCGCCCTTCAGGTCACAAATCCGCCTAATTCTTAATCTAATCGTCAAAATAACAAAGACATTGCCCCTCATATGCCTCAAGAAAGCAACATGCGGATCACACCAAACAGCAAAACCGGCCCCAAACGGGTGTTCCTGATGCTTCAGGGACCACATGGGCCGTTTTTCTGGTCGCTTGGACGGATGTTGCGCGCGGCGGGGGCGACAGTGTGGCGGGTGGCTTTAACGCCGGCGATCGCGCCTTTTGGTTTTCGACCAAAACCTTCCTGCCCTATTCTGGCCTCGCCGATGATTGGCCCGATCACTTTGCTCAAATCGTTGCCGATAAAAACGTCACCGACATCGTGCTTTATGGCGACACCCGACCCGTTCATGCCCTGGCGATTGAACGCGCCCGGGCGCTGGGTCTGACCATCCATGTGTTTGAAGAGGGCTATATCCGCCCCTATTGGGTCACCTATGAACGCGGTGGGTCCAATGGCAACTCTTCGCTGATGACCCTCACTGTTGCGGATATGCGCAAGGCGCTCGACACGATTGACCATGACAACATCGAACCGCCTGCGCATTGGGGCGACATGCGCCAACATATCTTTTATGGCGCGCTCTATCATTGGTTCGTGATGTTTCGAAACTCCGCCTTCCGGCATTATCGCGGCCATCGCGAATTGCCGGTCACGCGGGAGTTTTTACTCTATTTCAAACGCTTGATCATGATGCCGCAACATTACATGTCACGCGCATGGCACACGCGGCGACTGCTGACGGGTGGCTTTCCATTTCACATCGCACTGCTGCAACTCGAACATGACACAAGTTTTCAGATCCATTCGCCCTATGCGACCATGCCCGAATTCATTGCTGATGTAATCGCGGGCTTTGCCTCCGGTGCCCCCCCCCACCACCATCTGGTGTTCAAGGCCCATCCTTTGGAAAACGACCGTCGCAACCTCACCCATGAGGTCCGTCGCATCGCTGCCGAATTCGGTGTTGCGGACCGTGTTCATTATGTGCGCGGCGGCAAACTTCAGCGGTTGCTGCACACCGCCCGCTCTGCCGTCACGGTCAATTCCACGGCGGGGCAACAGGTGCTGTCCCTCGGCCTGCCGCTCAAAGTGTTCGGGCGGGCAGTCTATGACAAGCCGGAATTCGTCTCCCACCAGACTCTGGAGGCGTTTTTCACCCACCCGGAGCGGCCCGACACCCGCGCCTATCGCGACTACCGACAATTCCTTTTGGAAACCTCGCAAATTCCGGGCGGCTTTTATTCCGCCCGTGGTCGCAGACAGCTTTTGCGCCTTGTAGTAGATCTGATGTTGGCGAAAGAGGCCCCGGATGAGGCGCTGTTACATGGCACGGCGCATCCTCGCCAACCTCTGCGCATCGTCACCTGATACGGGAACATCAACGGAGACAGCGCGCGCGTTCGGCTCAGATCGGATCGCACTTGGGTTTCGCAGTAGCGACCACATCAAAAACACCGCCTAGCCCCTCTATATCATGAGACAATTTTTCAATCCGACACATCCCCTGCCACTGCAGAGGCCTCCCTGCAACACACTGCCAAAGTCGACGAACCACACCACCGCCAAGCTGGATTTTTGACTCGCTATTCGTTAGCCTTCTGATTAAACCCAATAAAAATCGGGGCAGAGGAGATTTATTAGTGACATTTTTGACATCGCGGACCACTCGCGCGGTTGCGCTTGTGGCCGTGCTCGCCAGCCTCACGGCCTGTGGTCTGCCAAGATCCGGTCCGAACAAACGCGAAGTCTTCGCAGGGTCTATCCTTAATGAGGGCGATGCCTTTGTCGTCACCGTCAACGACCGTGTGAACGCCGCCAGCGCCCTCAACAATGAGCTTGGATTTTCCTCCACCTTCTTGAACGCGGGCGAGATCGGGTCCGACACGATCGCCCCCGGCGATGTCTTGTCCTTGCGCATTTGGGAAAACGTCGATGACGGTCTTTTGGCTGGCGCAGGCGCCAATGCCACCGTGCTCTCCGAGGTCCAGGTGGACGGCGGCGGCTTTATTTTCGTGCCCTATGCGGGTCGGATCAAAGCTGCGGGCAATAGCCCCGAAGCCATTCGCCGCATCATCACCGAAAAACTCGACACACAGACACCGGACCCGCAGGTTATGGTCACCCGTGCTGCGGGCGATGGCGCGACCGTCACCATCACCGGCAAGATCAACGGCCAAGGCGTCTATCCGATCGAGCGTCCAACCCGTCGTTTGACCGCCATGCTGGCCCGTGCGGGAGGCGTGGGCGTTGAACCCGAAGTGGCACAGATCAAAGTCATCCGTGGTTCGCGTGTTGGGACGATTTGGTTCCAGGACCTCTATCAAAACCCCAAATTCGATATTCCGCTGCGCGATGGCGACCGCATCCTTGTCGAGGCCGACCCACGCTCCTTCACCGCGCTTGGTGCGACAGGTGCGCAACGCGTTGTGCCGTTCGAATCGCGCAATCTGTCCGCGCTTGAAGCCATTGCGCAGGTCGGCGGTCTGCAAACCAATGCCGCCGATCCAACCGGCGTCTTTGTCTATCGCAACGAGTCTGAAGAGATTTCCAAACTGGTGTTGGGCCGCGACGACCTCGTCGGTCCGCAGCGCCTGATCTATGTGCTGGATCTGACCCAACCGAACGGGTTGTTCTTGGCCCGCGATTTCCTGATCCGCGACGAGGACACCGTCTATGTGACCGAAGCTCCATTCGTCCAGTGGCAGAAATCAATTTCGGCAATCACCGGTACGGCTGCCTCGGCCAACACGCTGAGTTCTGCCGTCGGCCAATAACCTTATGGTCGCTCACGACCCTGACAGGACGGCCGCCCCTGCTAAAGTGCAGGGGCGGCTTTTTTCTGCCCAGCCTCTGCTCATGGAGCTGTTACAGGATGCCGGATTGCCCGCTCCCGTGGCAAACATCGGCATGGAACTCTCCACGGTCTTGCGTGACGCGCCCTTGGATGACGCCGCGCTTTTGAACCGGGCGCGCGATGCGATGGATTGGCTGGTCAAACTTGAATTGTGCAAATTCCCGGTCGCTCAAGAGAAAGTATCACATCCGAATGCACCATATGTGCTGGTTATAGATCAGGCCGACCCAGTCCTCGCTAGGGCCGATTTTCAGGAAATGTTGGTGTTTGCCCAGACCGAACATTTGAACAGCCACGTTGTGATCTTGCCTTGCGAAAATGGCGTGGCGCAGCCCGACATGGCAAGTGAGCGGATCACCCTTGCCGATCCCAAAAGCAACCCTTGGGTGCTTTTCGCCTCCGCCACCGCCGTTTACACCCACAGTTCCGGCCTTGGCTTTGACGCCATTTTCGCTGGTCACCGCCCGCGCGTCTTTGGCCAGCCGTGGTATGGCGGCCTTGATCTCACCCATGATGAGGCTCCCGATCCGCATCAACATCGCCGCCTCACCCGCGCCCAAGCCTTTGCCGCCGCGATGTTGATCACTCCAAACTGGCAAAATCGCCATGGCACACCTTGTGCTTTTGAGGACATCCTCGCCCATCTCGAAGCCACAGGGCGCGCCCGTCGCGAGGATGCCAACGGCTATGTCGCCAGTCATATTTTACGCTGGAAACGTCCGTTTCTGCGTCAATATTTCGGCTCAAACGGCGTCCATTTCACCGATGAGCCAGAACGCATCGCCGCCCATCTCGCCCAAGGCCGAAAACATCTGGCTTGGGGCGCTGATCCCAAAGCGGCACTACGGCTGGAGGACGGGTTCCTCCGCTCACGTGGTCTTGGTGCGGCTCTCGTGCGGCCCGTGTCGTTGATTTTGGATGATCAAGGTCTGTACTTTGACCCCACACGCCCCTCGCGTCTCGAAACTCTGATCTCTGCGCGCACCACTCTTTCTACCAGTGCGGCGCATCGCATTGAACGGTTTCTCACCCGGCTCAAAGCGCTGAATCTCAGTAAATACAACGTCGGCACGGGGGCCCCGCCCTGCCCGAAGGTCACCGCATTCTCGTCGCCGGGCAGGTCGAAGATGATGCCTCCGTCAGCCTTGGCGCGGGCGAGATTTGCACCAACCGCGCCCTGCTTTTGGCGGCGCGCACGGCGCATCCGAGCGCTGTGATCGTCTACAAACCGCACCCCGATGTCGAGGCGGGCCTACGGCGCGGCAAAGTGGCGGATGCCGATGCAATCGCCGATGTGGTGGCGCAGTCTGCCGATCCCTTATCGCTGATTGAGGCCTGTGATGAGATCTGGACCATGACTTCGTTGATCGGGTTTGAGGCGCTGTTACGCGGTACTCCTGTGACCTGCACCGGCGCGCCGTTTTATGCTGGATGGGGTCTAACGCGTGACCTTGGCAACACGCCCGCTCGACGCGCCGCGCGCCCGTCGCTCAACGCCCTCGCCCATGCGGTTCTGATTGACTATCCGCGTTACTTTGATCCCAAAACCGGGGCGGCCATTGCACCGGAAGAGGCCTTGGAGTTTTTGGCAAAAGCGCCCCAAGGCCGCAGCCGTTTGGTGCAAGCCATGCTGGCCAAGCTGCGCCAATTGCGCGCCGCGACCCTTGGCTTTAATCGGTAGGTTGCGCGCGTTTCCAATGACTTAACGCATCTGGACCGATCTGCTCAACGCGCTGCAATGCGTAGCGTGGTGCCTGTCGCAATCGGTCAATCCCAAGCGCACCTAGCCCCGGCATCCCTTCCGCGCCAATCGCAAGCCCAGCGGTAAACAGTGCCACATGATCGGGCAAATGCGCGCCCATCAACGAGGCCGCCAATGCCCCGCCGCCTTCGCAAAACACCCGCGTTAAACCGCGCGCGCCAAGCGCCTCAAGGCTCGCTTTGGGATCGAGCTGACCATAGACCACGGGGGCCTCGATCAGCTCCGCGCCGAGCCCGGCCCAGACAGATTTCAGCTCGGGTGAGACATCGGGGCCATGGACGATCCAAACCGGCACCTCCTGCGCCGTGCGCGCCAGTTGCCCGCTCAAAGGCAGGTCAAGACGACGCGACATCACCACGCGCACAGGTTGATGCGACACGCCAAGACCACGCACCGTCAGGCTTGGATCATCGGCGCGCGCCGTGCCCGCGCCGACCAAAACCGCATCATGAGTGGCGCGCATCGCATGGACACGCCGCCGCGCCAAGGGGCCGGTGATCCATTGGCTTTCACCCGTCGCCGTCGCAATCCGACCGTCCCACGAGAGTGCAAGTTTCAGTGTCACCATCGGACGGCCTAAAATCACCTTGGACAGGAAACCTTCTTGCGCCGCGCGGGCTTCCGCTTCGCAGACACCCGTGGTTAATTTTATCCCCGCATTTTGCAAAAGCGCAAAGCCGCGCCCATTCACCCGTGGGTCCGGGTCGCCCAAGGCCACGACCACGTGGGTGATGCCCGCCGCAATCAGAGCCTCAGCACAGGGCGGGGTTTTGCCATGGTGAGAACAGGGCTCAAGCGTGACATAGGCCGTGGCCCCACGCGCCGCATCGCCCGCTTGCGCCAAAGCCATAGCTTCGGCGTGGGGACGACCGCCGGGCTGGGTCCATCCCCGCCCAACAACGCGTCCTTCACGTATAATCACACAGCCAACAGCCGGGTTTGGCCAAGTGCGGCCAAGCCCGCGCGCCGCCAGAGAGAGCGCGTGCCGCATGGGGCCGACATCGGGCATAGGGGCTTACTCGTCGTGCTTGCCTTCCGGGCGCAACTCACTGACAAATTTGTCAAAATCGTCTGCGGCCTGGAAGTTTTTGTAAACCGACGCAAAGCGCACATAGGCCACGGTATCAATCCGCGCGAGGCTTTCCATCACGATCTCACCGATGGTTTTCGATGGGATATCCGTCTCGCCCAGGCTCTCAAGACGCCGCACGATGCCAGAGATCATCTGATCCAGACGCTCCGGTTCAATCGGGCGTTTTTGCGCGGCGATCCGGATCGAGCGTTCGAGTTTATCACGATCAAAATCCTCGCGGCGACCATTGGTTTTCACCACCACCAGATCGCGCAGTTGCACGCGTTCATAGGTGGTAAACCGACCGCCACAGGCCGAACAAAACCGTCGCCGCCGAATGGCGACATGGTCCTCAGCCGGACGGCTGTCTTTCACTTGGGTATCTACATTTCCGCAAAATGGACAACGCATGTCGCGTCCCCTCTTCTGTTCACTGCCTCGTTGTTGTGGGGTCTTTGCCCCACTTATCCACAGGCACTATAGGGGGAAGCCTAGAATTTGGGTAGATCAAATTTTAACCACGACATGTGGTAGCCACATTCATTTAGCGCAGCAAGGCCACAAGCTTGCGCAGATGCGGACGCGCGCGATGTTCGAAAAGGTAAAGCCCTTGCCATGTGCCAAGGGTCATTCGCCCCGAGATGACAGGTATTGTGATCGTTGTCGGCAGCAAGGCGGATTTGATATGGGCCGGCATATCGTCCGGCCCCTCATAGGTATGGGTCAAATAGGCCATGCCGGGGTCCGTCGTAGGCGGCACCAGCCGGTGAAAAAATGCGGCAAGATCGGTTTGCACCTCGGGGTCGGCGTTTTCCTGGATCACGAGGGAGGCGGAGGTGTGTTGGACCATCAGAGTCAGCGCCGCCTCCATCGGTCCCTCCCCCGCGACCCAGCGCGCCACATCCGCGGCGATCTCATACAGCCCTGGCCCGTGGGTTGGAATTTCGAACAGATGGTGGCTCATTCACAGGCCTCCTGCCAGATGAAACCCTCATAGTTCCAGCAATAGCCCGCGGCTTCATAAGCGTCCGAAAAGCTGAACACGGCGTAATTTATACTGTCGGGGAGACACTCAAGCCGGGCGAGTTCGTCCTCGCCCTGTTCAACGATCAGCCCGGCGGACAGCTCATGATCCTCGCTCATCCGATCCAGCGCGCCCCACAGGCGATAGGTCACCGCGCCGTTGTGCAGGCTGAGATCCTCCCAAATTGAGCGGCCGACACCGGGCCAAGGCGTGACGTCGATCTGATCGTATAGGCGATGCAGGGTCAACTCCGGCGTCTGACCGGGGCGGCCAAAACGGTAAACCACGCCCGTCTCATCGGTTTCAAGCACCACCGTTTTGCCATTTGCAAAGGTGCATTGAAACAGCGGCTCCGCCTGAGCGACAGCGCCAAAAGGCATCGCACACAAGGGCAACACACCTAACCCAATCGAAAATCGCACCATCTTGGCCCCTTACACAAACCTGTTCGCGGCAAATCTAACCGCGTGGGCCGCGAATGGAAATGGGCGCTCTCGCGCTATTGCGCCACGCAGGTCACGGTTGGCCCCGCAGCATCCGATGAGAGCGTGGCACTGACCACCGTGGCGGCATGGACAGGGGCGAAAAACACAGATTCGAGCGTTGCGACACAGCGGTCGAGGTCTTCGGGCAGCACGGTGATGACAATGGTCTCAGGGTCGGCAAGTGCCGGCGTTTGCGCCGTCCCATCGGTCATGGCAAGCGCGGCCCCGGCAACGATCAGGGTCATGGCAATCAAGGCTTTGGTCGTCCAGGACATGACAGCTCTCCCGTGGATCTACACAGAGGAAACGCTTCAAAGGTTAATTCGGATTAAACGCCGCCACAGCTTTTTGTGGATAACTAGATTTTACCCCTCGGACGCCGTGAAACGATCCCGTGCCGCCGCAATATCAGGCATGTTGTGCCCTGCCCAATCTATCATCGCATGCAGCGGCATCAGGAAAGAGCGGCCAAGATCGGTCAGGCTATAGGCGACGCTCGGCGGTTTGGTGTCGAACACCTCACGACGCACCAGCCCGTCACGTTCGAGATCGCGCAGGCTTTGCGTCAGCATCCGTTTGGAAATATCCGGCAAGGCCCGCCCCAGCGCATTGAACCGCTGTGCACCATTCTCCAGTTCCAGCAAAATCAGTGTCGTCCATTTGGCCGCCAGATGATCCAACACCTGCCGCACCGGGCAGTTTTTCGGGTCAAACCCGTCGGCTTTCCATTGCTCTATCCGGCTTTGGGCGCTGTCACGCATCTGATGTGGTTCCCTCTGTGTGCCCTGGGACTGAAAAAGTGCCTCCTTTTCACGCCCGACATAAGTCTCTAGGTGAGACCTATACTCATTTCCGCACTGAAAGGGAAGACACATGACAACCTATCTCGTCACCGGCGCCTCCGGCCAATTGGGTCAACGCGTCATCGACGCCCTCGCCGCCCGCGTTGCCAAAAGCGACATCATCGCCTTGGTGCGCTCGGAGAAAGCCGCAGAAGACTATGCCGCCAAAGGCATCGCCACCCGCTTTGGCGACTACACCGACAAAGCCAAGCTCGAGGCGGCCTTTGCCGGGGTGGATCGCCTGCTTTTGATCTCCTCTTCCGAAATTGGTCAACGCGCCGCGCAGCATGGCAATGTCATCGCAGCGGCCAAGGCGGCGGGCGTGTCCTTCATCGCTTACACCTCGATCCTGAATGCCCAAGACAGCGCCATGGCGCTGGCCGAAGAGCACAAAGCCACCGAAGATATGTTGGCTGCCTCGGGCATTGCCCACACGCTGTTGCGCAATGGCTGGTATTCCGAAAACATCACCATGACTCTGGACCAAGACCTTGAATTAGGACAACATTTTGGGGCGGCTGGCGCGGGTAAACTCGCCACCGCCACGCGTCAGGATTACGCAGATGCGGCGGCTGTTGTCTTGGCCGGGGGCCATGATGGGGAGGTGTTGGAGCTTGCCGGCGATGAGGGCTACACGCTGGCAGACTATGCCGCGCTTGTCTCTGAGCTGTCCGGCAAAGCAGTCACCTATACCGACATGCCAGAGGCGGCATTCACCGAAGCGCTCGTCGGCGCGGGCCTGCCCGCAGGGTTTGCCGCGATCTTGGCGGATTCGGACGCAAAGGCGGCTGAGGGCGCGTTGTTTGACGACAGCAAAACGCTCTCAAAGCTGATCGGTCGCCCGACCGAACCGATTGCGGAAACGATCAAAGCCGCGCTCTGATCCTGCGCCTCACGACCCTGACCGTCCGCGGTCGGGGTCACATCCGGGAGTCGTCAAAAATCGCGTCGCCCATCTGGTCGATAAAGATTTGCGCCTTGCGCAGGCTTTCCCGCCGCGCATCGTCGATGTCACTCATCGTATCGGCGCGGATCATCATATGGGCGCGGGTCTCGCCGCCAAAATCCTTTTCGATCCGTGCCGCAATGCGATAGCCGCTCTCGGCCTTCATCGGCTCCGAGAAGATGCGGTAGTCATTGCCGTAAAGCTCGGGCTTTGCGGTGGATTGCGACGTGGCGGCGGGCTTTGACGCGCCACCGAAGAGTTTCGAGAAAAGGGACATGCGGGCCTCCAGTTTGAGAGGGAGTTTGACGGGCGGCGACGGGGAGTGCAAGCCGCGCTTCGCCTGACCGGGGGCTGGCGAATAGCAGAAGGATCGCAGGCATTTAACGCCCAGATGAACAAAGCGTATCTACCAAAGATTGGATAGTAGACCAGTTAGCAACTAATGCAGCCAATCCTGTCGCCCACAAGCTCACTTTCCATAGTAAGGCGCGATCGGAGACTTTTCCGAGAAATAATTTCTCCCAAGCAAACGCCTCTCGGAATTTTGCGTCACTTGTTCCATAGAAGTGCTTTTGGCTATGTTGATATTGTCCTCCATCAGCATTTTCGGCTCCCAATTCTCTTTCAAATTCAATCAGTTTGACTCGCAATATCGAGCGAACCTTACTCAACAATTCAAGGCGCACCAACACAAAGAATGAAATGATTGTCGGAACAAAAAATATCAGATCATTGAGACCTGTAACTTTTTGAAAAGCAAAAGCGTAAATCGCACCAATTACAGCAACAAAAAATTGCTCAAGTCTGTCAGTGCGTGAGTGTATCTCAAGAACTTCCTGAGACATCATTTCATACTGCTTCAATATAAATTCTTGTTCTTTCTTAACCATTCAACCTCGCCAAAGTGAACCGCCCCCCTTTCGGGAGGCGCCTCTAACTTTACTGATCCAAGAACGACCGCAGTTTGCGCGACCGGCTTGGGTGTTTCAGCTTCCGCAGAGCTTTCGCTTCGATCTGACGGATGCGTTCTCGGGTGACCGAGAACTGTTGGCCGACTTCTTCCAACGTGTGGTCCGTGTTCATCCCGATGCCAAAACGCATCCGCAGGACGCGTTCTTCGCGCGGGGTGAGCGAGGCCAGCACGCGGGTGGTGGTCTCTTTCAGGTTTTCCTGAATCGCCGCATCCAGTGGCAGGATCGCGTTTTTGTCCTCGATGAAATCGCCGAGTTGGCTGTCTTCTTCGTCGCCAATCGGGGTTTCCAAAGAGATCGGCTCTTTGGCGATTTTCATCACCTTGCGGACTTTTTCCAAAGGCATTTGCAGCTTTTCTGCCAATTCCTCAGGCGTCGGTTCGCGGCCGATTTCGTGCAACATCTGACGCCCGGTGCGCACGAGTTTGTTGATCGTTTCGATCATGTGCACAGGGATACGGATGGTGCGGGCCTGATCCGCGATGGAGCGGGTGATCGCCTGACGAATCCACCAAGTCGCATAGGTGGAGAATTTATAGCCGCGACGATATTCAAACTTATCGACGGCTTTCATCAGGCCAATGTTGCCTTCCTGAATGAGATCGAGGAATTGCAAACCGCGGTTGGTGTATTTTTTCGCAATCGAAATCACCAGACGCAGGTTGGCCTCGACCATTTCTTTCTTGGCCTGACGGGCCTCTTTTTCGCCCTTTTGCACCTGTTGCACGATGCGGCGGAATTCAGAAATATCCACACCAACGTACTGACCAACCATGGCCATTTCAGAGCGCAGCTCTTCGACTTTCGGTGTGTGGCGTTCGACAAACATCTGCCAGCCGCGCCCGCCTTTTTCGGCCATGCGATCCAACCAAGACGGGTCCAACTCATAGCCGCGATATTCGTCGATGAACTCTTTGCGGTTGATCCGCGCCTGATCGGCGAGTTTCACCATGTTGGAGTCGATCGACATGACGCGTTTGTTGATGCCGTAAAGCTGGTCAATCAGCGCTTCGATCCGGTTGTTGTGCAGGTGAAGCGAGTTCACCAAAACCACAATCTCGGAGCGCAGTTTCTGATAGATCGCTTCCTCATTGTCGGAGAAGCTGTTGTCCTCGTTCAATGTGGCCGACATCCGCTGATCCTGCATCTCGGACAGGTTGGCGAAGTCTTCGGAAATGCGCGCGAGGGTTTCAAGCACCTGCGGCTTCAACGCCGCTTCCATCGCCGCCAATGACATGTTGGCCTGTTCGTCGTCGTCCTCGTCGTCATCATCATCCGTGGAGATCGGATTGCCGTCGGCGTCGTATTCTTGCGCCTTCTCTTTGGTCTCATCCTCAGAGGAAGGGCTGCTCGTGGCCAGACCGCCGACAACGCTTTCTTCGTCATCGCCATCCACGCCCGTGCCAAACGTGGCCTCAAGGTCGATCACATCGCGCAAAAGAATGTCTTCGGACAAAAGCTCGTCGTGCCAGATGGTGATCGCCTGAAAGGTCAGCGGGCTTTCGCATAGCCCCAGGATCATCGTGTTGCGACCGGCCTCGATGCGCTTGGCAATCGCGATCTCGCCTTCGCGCGACAGCAATTCGACAGAGCCCATTTCGCGCAGATACATCCGCACGGGGTCGTCGGTGCGATCCAGTTTCTCGGTCTCGGACGCCGCCATCGCGACATCGCGCGAGCCCGTGGCCTGAACCAAGGCACCGCCCTTGGCGTCGCCTGCGTCCTCGTCCTCGACCTCTTCATCTTCAATAATATTGATGCCCATCTCTGAGAGCATCGACATCACATCTTCGATCTGCTCAGAACTCACCTGTTCCGGCGGCAACACTTTGTTGAGCTGGTCGTAGGTGATGTAGCCCTTTTCACGAGCCTCAGAGATCATCTTTTTGACCGAGGTCTGGCTTACATCCAGCATGCCATCCTGATCTTGATCTTCGGTCTTGGCGTCGTCGTTGTCCTTAGCGGCCATACGGCACTCCCCTTCACGTCACTGTTGGGCCCCATCAGACGCATCGGATAGGCCCGACGCCCCCTGTGGTTGACCCGCGAATCACCCCTGTCCCAAGGGCTGATCTTCGGATGAAACGAATCATGTCATGCGATTCGCCGATTCGCTACCCGAATACCCATATTTCCTTAACCATTCCTGCACCAGAGGCCACCGAACGCCGCCACCCTCTCGCGCAACAGATAGTGCACAGTTGCCTCAATTCACCTCTCACACATCTATGAACGCCTCAACGCGCTCACTTTTGCGGATTGATCTTGGACAAAAGCGCATGAAACGCCTCGCGTTCACTGCGCGACAAGGCCAATCCGTTGTCAGCCACATCAAACTCGGTGCGGTCCTCCGCCTCCGCCTTGGTCGCCCGATTGCGCGCCTCGGCGGCCTGTCGCAACCGCCAGGTCAATTTTTCATCATCCGCCGCCAAAAGCGCCTCGACGCCTTCGTCCAACTCGGCGCGATAGCCGCGCCTGGCTTTGAGCTTGGTCAATTCTTCGGTCAGGCACATCTGCGCCGTGTCCGCATCGGGACGGCGCACGGGCGGTGCGATTTGAACATGGGGATGCGACATCACCCGATCAAGGGCCTCTTGCCCAATCATGGCGATCACATTTTGCCGCAAAGCCGCTGCGTCTGTCTCCTCGGCATGGGTCAGGATGGCGTGGAGCAACGCGCCGTGCTCCTCGGTGCGGGTATGAAGCCCTTCCAATTGCGGCAAGAACTGCAAAGCCAGACCTGGATTGCAGATCAACACGGCCAAAACCACCGCTTCGCGCATCAAATCGGCGTTGTTGTCATCGCCCGAGACGATCATCGAGGCCTTCAGCCCTGCGGTGGGGACTGCGGCAACCTGATAGCGGCCCTGCCCGCCCGATCCCGGCACCCAAGCGCGCCTTGGCGCGCCGTTGCCGCCCCCGCCACGCGCCCCACCATTGCCCGACCTTTGTGGCCGGAACAGTTGAAAGCGCATTTCTTTCAGGATTTCGCCGTAATGGCCTTTGATCGAAGCATCGGTGATCGGCCTAATCGCATCGCGCAGCGCCTTGTCCAATGTGGCGCGCCGTTCCGGGCTGTCGAACACTTTGCCCTCGGTTTCACGCCGCCACAACAGCGTGACCATCGGCACCGCCGCGTCCAACACCTCTTGCATCGCGCCCGCGCCTTTGGTCTTGATCAAATCGTCGGGGTCCTGGCCCTCGGGCAGGATTGCAAAGCGCAGCGATTGCCCGGCCTGAAGCAGCGGCATCGCCAGATCAATCACCCGGTAGGCGGCACGCAGCCCGGCTGTGTCGCCATCCAGCGCAATCACCGGCTCCGACGACATCCGCCACATCAATTGCAATTGCCGCTCGGTGATCGCCGTGCCCAGTGGCGCAACCGTGGCCTCAAACCCGGCTTCCGAAAGCGCGATCACATCCATATAGCCTTCGGAGACGACCAAGGTCTGCCCCTTGCCACAGGCGGCGCGCGCCGGACCGTTGTTGTAAAGCGCCGCGCCCTTATCAAACAGCAACCGCTCCGGGCCATTGAGGTATTTTGCCCGCGCATTCGGGTCCATCGCGCGACCCCCAAAGGAAATCAGCCGCCCCCGGCCATCGCGGATTGGAAACACGATCCGGTCGCGAAAGAAATCATACGGCTCGCGGCCGTCGTCAGGCTTGGCGGCAACCCCGGCCTCAATCGCCAGCTCGGCGGAAATGCCTGATCTTTGAGCGCGCGCAAAAGCGCGTTGCCGTTGGGGGCAAAACCGATCTCAAAGCGATCTCGGGTCTCGGGTTTCATACCGCGCTTGTCCAGATAGGCCCGCGCCTGTGCCCCGCCCGATTGTTGCAACTGCAGCCGGAAAAATCGGTTCGCCGCCTCATTGACCTCGGCCAAGGCGCTGCGCTTGTCGGTCTGCTCTTGCGCCCTCGGGTCGCGTTCAGGCATTGGCATTCCAGCTTCGCGCGCCAAAATTTCAACCGCCTCGATGAAAGACACGTTTTCCGTCTCGCGCACAAACGTGATCGCGTCGCCTTTGGCGTGGCAGCCGAAACAGTAGTAAAATCCTTGTTTGTCATCGACGTGAAACGACGCGGATTTTTCGGTGTGAAACGGACATGGCGCCCACATATCACCTTTTCCGGCGTTGGATTTGCGCGCATCCCACATGACTTTTCGCCCGACCACATCGGTCAGTGACAGGCGGGTGCGCAGTTCATCCAAGAATCCGGGTGGCAATGACATGGGCGGCAGTATCCTCCGTCCTGCGGCCAAGGTCCAGAGGGGCCGCGCATCAAGGGGATATGTCAGCAGCTCACCCTCGGGCCTGCGCTCTGACTTTCACCTTTCCCGGCGGCTAAAAGACCCATTGCCCCGCCGAAAGGTCCGCACAGACTTAACTCCACCTTAACAACGATGAATCACTTTGTGGCAAAACACGGTGCCAAATATGGCGCTTCCAAGGCAGATTGTGGCGAAATCTTGACCACCCCCTTCCATCATCCTCGGAAATCTCCCCTCAAAGCGCTTTGAAAGCCCGCATTTATGACCTTATCAGGGCAAAGCATTCCTCTATTTACTTCAAGTCAATGGCGGATCAACATGCTCTGGATAGGGAGTGAACAAAGCACGGAAAATTCCGGCCTTTCGCTATCAAACTGGGAAATGGGGGCACCGCTTTGATGAAAAGATGGTGTCATGTTAGGTATTTTTCGCGGCGATGAAATCGTCGTAGACTTGGTGAACACACAACAGGCTCTTGGCTTGGCGCAAAATGACGCCGCACAGGAGCTGCGTGGCAAAAAAGTCCTTTCTTCGCTGCGGCGTAAGGGACTTCGCGAGAGCCTGCTCTCACATCTGCCTTTGCCCCACCCTGCCCTCTATGCCAAAGAGGAACAGGGGTCATTGGCTGTGTTCGGCCTGTTCACCTTTGTCATCGTGATGATTCTGGCCGGGATTGGCGTCGATATCATACGCCATGAAACTCTGCGGACCGAACTGCAAAACACGCTTGATCGTGCTGTGCTGGCCGCCGCCAACCTTGAAAACAGCTTTGACCCCACAGTCGTGGTCGAAGACTATTTCGCCAAGGCCGGCCTGTCGCAATATCTGACAAACGTCAAAACCGAAGTGTCCGGCCAGGGCCGCCGTGTGACCGCAACCGTGTCCGCAGACATTCCGACCTATTTCATGAAATTCGCCGCCGTCGACACTTTGACGTTGGCAAGCCATGGCGCCGCAGAACAAGGCTTGGCCAATCTCGAAATCTCGCTTGTGCTTGACGTGTCGAATTCAATGAACAGCTCGAACCGGATTGGCAACCTGTCCATTGCGGGACAGGAATTTGCCCAAACCATTTTCGACAATTCCGCGCCGGATGCCGTCTCCATGTCGGTGGTGCCCTATTCCACGCAGGTGAACGCGGGACCGACCATTCTGTCGGAATTCAACGTCACAGATGCGCATAGCAATTCCTATTGCCTGAACTTCACCTCAAGCGATTTTGAAACCACGAACATCGAACCCAAAGACTATGCCGGGGCGAAATATTACCAACAAACACTGGCGTTTGACCCGTGGTATTACAATGACTTCAACCAAGGCACCATTCTGGAGGTCTGCGATCCGCATAGCTACAATCGGATTTTGCCGTTCTCGAATTCGCTGTCCGAGGTTCAGAGCAAAATCTCCAACCTGCGCGCCGACGGCAACACGTCGATTGATGTCGGTGTGAAATGGGGCGCGGCGTTGCTTGACACATCCGCAGCCCCGCTGACCGGTGCCCTCATCGCGTCGGGAGAAGTGTCCTCCGCCATGGCGGGCCGCCCGGCTGTGGCCTCTGCATCGACCCTCAAGGTGTTGGTGGTGATGACCGATGGTGTGAACACCACCCAGTATTACATGCCCTCCAATTACCGCTCCGGCGATTCGGATATCTATCTTGCGCCAGACGGTAGGGTCTCTTTCCCGGTCAGCAAAAGAACATGCAGCTATTTTTCCTGCTGGAACGAAACCAAATGGTATGAACCGCAAAGCCGCAATTACTACAGCTCGGTCTATGGCGGCTCAAACGCCACGCGCCTGACCTGGCCCGAAGTGTGGCAGCGCTTCACGGTCGAAAGCCATGCCTATGCCCGCTATTATGGCTCCGGCAGCTCCAATGACTATTACTTCTGGACCGGCGCCACCCGCACAGGCGTGAGCGGCACAACCAAAAACGAACGCCTGAACGATATTTGCACGGCCGCCAAAAACAACGGCGTTCTGATCTTTACCATCGGGTTTGAAGCCCCAAACGACGCCGAACAAGTGCTGATCTCCTGCGCCTCCTCTCCGGCTCATTACTATGATGTGGATGGTCTGGAAATCTCGGACGCTTTTGCCGCCATCGCCACGAAAGTGACAGAACTGAGGTTGGTCGAATGAATGTTCTCTCCGTCCTAAGATACCTGTCGCGCCGCTATCGTCGCGGCGAGGCTGGCAGTTCGACAATCGAATTTGTCATCGTGTTTCCGGTGTTCGCTTTTATGATGATGGGCAGCTATGAGATTGGCTATTATACGGTCTCCGCCTCCATGCTGGACCGTGGCCTTGATCTGGCCGTGCGCGATGTGCGCCTGGGCACCGCCTCCAATGTCACGTTGCCCACGCTGAAAACCGCCGTCTGCACCTATGCCCGCTATGTGCGCAATTGCGAAGAAAACCTGCACATCGCCCTCGAACCCGTGGATGCAAACAATTTCGTGCGCCCCGCCAATATCGCGGATTGCATTGACCGGAACCAGAACATCACCCCCGCCACCACCTTTACCGATGGGGGCGAGAATGAACTGATGCTCGTGCGCGCTTGCGTGATTGTCGATCCGATTTTCCCGACCACTTGGCTTGGGGCCGCTTTGGAAGGCACTCCGGGCTCTGGCTATGCGATGGTATCCACCGCAGGCTTTGTCAACGAACCCAACACCTGATCGGAATGCTCATGACCTCTCTGCGCGCCCCTTTGCTGTCTCTTGCCCGTCGCTACCAGCGAGAGGACCAAGGCACATGGTCCGTCGAAGCCGTCATCATGGCGCCGTTGATCATGTTCTCTTTGGTGTTTTGTTATACGTTCTTTACTGCGTTTCAGGCCAAATCCGAGGCCAACAAAGCCAATTATACGATCTCCGATTATCTCTCGCGGCAAACCGACCCGGTCACCCCGGCCTTTCTCAACGGGACCGCAGATCTCTATCGCTTCCTCAACAACTCCGGCGACATCGACATGCGCGTCTCCGAGGTCAAGTTTTCGCTCGATAGCAATGGCAATGGCTCTTACAGTCTCGTGTGGTCCTATGCCGTGGGGGATTTCTCGCCGTTGACCACAAACAGCCTGTCCGATGTCGAAAACCGTTTGCCGCTTTTGGCCAATGGCGAAGAAGTGCTTTTGGTCGAAACCGTCCGCACCTGGTCGCCACTGTTTGACGTGGGGCTCGCGGAACTGGCCTTTGCCGACACCGTCACAACCAAACCCCGATTTGCGACACAGGTTTTGTTTGATGACGGGTCTGCCTCCTCCGGGTCCTCGAATACGGACACCACGGACGATCCCAACATGGATCAAGGCAGCGGCGGTCGCAGATATAACAGATATTACTGATTACTGACGCTTAGTGACTGATCGTTCAAAGGCCTTCCCCGCAGCCTTCCCCGCATTTTACACGGGGAGGGCGAGCACATGGCACGGTCGATCATTCGATGCGGCCAGCGCCTGAAAGACGTGCCGCAATCACATCGGCCATCGCTTTGCCCTGTCCCGCCGGTGTCACACCCCCGACACCGATCCGATGCCCCAAACGCCACCACAGACCCGGCACCCAAGCGCGCGGGTATTTGGGCCGGTCCTGTCCGGTTTTCAATCGGATCATGAAACCGTTCGAGGGCTTGAACGCAAAGGTGCCGCGCTCGACGGCGGAAATATCGTCCAACCGGCACAAAACCCGCCCGCCCTCTTCGGTCAAAGCCTCTTCGGTCAAAACCAACCCGCGCGCGGTCGCCCGCCACACCAGCCAGGCAAAGCCAAAGGCCAGCACAGCCATTGCCAAAAGCAAGGCGATCCACCCCATCCCAACCGCCTCGGGCCGCGTCGCGATCCAGACAAGCAAGGCCCCCAATGCGGCCAGCATCATTGCGGCGCTGGCGCGTCGGGCGGGTGAAGGTGTGAGGGTGAAATCGGACATTTGGGGTGCTCCTGTTGGGGCGTTATTTGGGGCGTTATCGGGCTTTGGGACGCAGTTTCATCACCAGAGTCGCGCCAGAATCGCGCTGTCAAACGCTGTACAATCTTGCGATGCCTTGGCGATGCCATGGGCCTGTTGCCATTCACCTGTGCCTCAGGTTCATTGCAAAAGGCTTTAGCGCAAAAGCCGCAGAACGCAAAGCCATCTTGTTCCGACGCGCCGCAACGCGTAAAGCAAACCCAGCTTTTCTTGCGGACGGACCCTGCCGATCATGTTGCGCCATCGCCCCTTTCGCTGTTTTTATCTGACCTTGCCACTCACGGCGGCGCTTGCGGGCCTCTCTGGCTGCGCCGATCGTCCAGACCTGTCGGGCCGTGTGGCCCCCGTCGATACGACCCAGCCTTGGCCAAACCTGCTGAGTTCGCAGATGATCAGTGCCACCCCTTCCTTGGACGAGGCTGGCACAGAGGCCGCCATGGCGTTGGCGGGAAGGGCCGCGGCCCTGGCGGCGCGGGGGCGTACCTTGTCAAAGACCCCGGTCCTGACACAGGCCGAACGCGCCCGCCTGATGGCCGCTCTCGCCCGTGCAGGCGCCCCCTCTTAACGGCCCTACGCGGTGTGTCGGCACCTGCTCTGCCATTCCGCAAAGCCCATGGCGCGGTGACCGCCATCACAGTTGCACCTCGGCTCATTCACCGCTATCAGAGCGCACATATTCTTTAGTGATGCGGAGCCTCCAATGCCGAAAACCCCTTCTGAAACCGCCCCCTTGCGCCTCGGGATTGCGGGTCTCGGCACCGTTGGCGTTGGCGTGATCAAAATCATCCAGCGCAAAGCCAATCTTTTGGCCCAACGCACCGGTCGCCCCATCGTTGTCACCGCCGTCTGCGCCCGTTCGCGCGACAAGGATCGCGGCATCGACATGTCCCATTACGCTTGGGAAGACGATCCGGTCGCCCTTGCCCTGCGCGATGATGTGGATGTGTTTGTCGAATTGATGGGCGGCTCCGATGGCCCCGCCAAGGCCGCAACCGAGGCCGCCTTGTCCGCTGGCAAAGACGTGGTCACCGCCAACAAAGCCATGCTGGCGCTCTACGGCCAAGATCTTGCCCTGCGCGCCGAAGCCAAGGGTGCGGTGCTGCGCTTTGAGGCGGCGGTCGCGGGCGGCATTCCAGTGATCAAAGCCTTGACCGAAGGCCTTGCGGGCAACCGCATTGAACGCATCGTCGGCGTGATGAACGGCACCTGCAATTACATCCTGACGCGGATGGAAAACGAAGGCCTGTCCTATGACGAGGTCTTCGCCGCCGCCAAGGCGCTTGGTTATCTCGAAGCCGATCCGACGCTTGACGTGGGCGGCATTGACGCCGGGCACAAGCTGGCCTTGCTGGCCGCAATCGGCTTTGGCACCCAGGTCGATTTTGAAAATATGGTGCTTGAGGGCATCGAACGCATCACCATCGAAGACATTCACCACGCCGCCGACATGGGCTTTCGCATAAAACTTTTGGGCGTGGCCCAGATGACCGGACGTGGCCTTGAACAGCGCATGACGCCATGCCTTGTCCCCGCCACCTCGCCTTTGGGTCAGTTGGAAAACGCCACCAACATGGTGGTGCTTGAGGGCGATGAGGTCGGTCAGATCGTGCTGCGCGGCGCGGGCGCGGGCATGGGTCCCACCGCCTCTGCCGTGATGTCCGACGTGATCGACATTGCGCGCGGTGTACGCATCCCGACCTTTGGCGTCCCTGCCGATGTGTTGGAAAAATCCACCCCCGCCGTCGCCGCAACCCCTGCACCCTATTACTTGCGCATGTCCTTGCTCGACAAACCCGGTGCCTTGGCCAAAATCGCCGCCGCTTTGGGCGATGCGGGTGTCTCCATCGACCGGATGCGCCAATATGGCCAGGAGGCCAATCCTGAGGTCGCGCCCGTGTTGATCGTCACCGACGCCACGTCGCGCAAATCCTTGGACGTGGCGCTGGACGGCATGTCGCAAACTGGCGTTTTAGCCTCTGAACCGGTCGCGATCCGTATTGAAACGGTCTGATCCATGGCGATCTGGCAGGTCTTGAACAACCCTGTCGATATTTACTGCGAGCGGCTCGATGCGTCCTTTTGGTCCGAGCCGCTCAACGCCTTATCCAACGCCGCCTTTCCCCTCGTCGCCCTTCTGATCTGGCGGGTCATGCGGGCGCGTGGGCCGATCTCAGGGATGAATACGGTGTTGACTGGCCTCTGCGCGCTGATTGGTCTGGGCTCGTTTTTGTTTCACACCTTCGCCAATCGTTGGTCCGAATGGGCCGACACCGTGCCGATCTGGAGCTTTGTCGGGCTGTATGTCTATGCGGCCCTGACCACGGAACGCGGCACATCCCGGCGCTACAAAGTGATTGCTGCCATATTGATTTCAAGCGTCACCCTCACCGTATTGTTTCTCATGGCCACAGGTGAAACCACCGACGCGAATGCCGCCGATCCGCTCAATGGCACGGGTCAATATGCCCCTGCGCTGATCGCTTTGCTGATCTTTGCCGCGGCGTCATGGCGGTTGCGCCTGCCGCAGGCCCCTTGGGTCTTGGCCGCCGCCGTGACCTTTCTTGCCTCTATGGCATTCCGTACCTTTGATATGGCGCTTTGCACCTCATGGCCCACGGGGACACATTTCATGTGGCATGTCCTGAATGCGGCAATGATCGGTTTTTTACTGATGGCACGGGGCATGGCGCGCCCTGCCGTCAGACCTGCCACGTCAGCGCGGTGACTGCCTATCTGGGTGGCGGATTGCGGCAAGTTGACGTAATTTTGTTACGTCCTGCCAATAAGTTAGCGCAAACAACGCCCTGTTAGCGCACACAGATGCCCGCCCGCCTTGCCCCGCCGATGAACATATGGTCATGAGGGGGAGACCATCCAATCCGTCCGTCGAAAAAGGACCATCCCATGTCAAAACCCATCGCTTTTTATGACCGCATGCTGTCGCTCGGTCTCGCCCGCGTCGCCGAACAGGCCGCCCTCGCCTCCGCCGATTTCGTCGGCAATGGTGACGAAAAAGCCGCAGACCAAGCCGCCGTGAACGCCATGCGCGAACAGCTCAACTCCCTCGACATCAAAGGCGTTGTGGTGATCGGTGAAGGCGAGCGCGACGAAGCGCCGATGCTCTACATCGGCGAAGAGGTTGGCACCGGCGAAGGCCCCGCCGTGGACATCGCGTTGGACCCGCTTGAAGGCACGACATTGACCGCCAAAGACATGCCGAACGCCCTCACCGTGATCGCCATGGCCCCGCGCGGCACCTTGTTGCACGCGCCGGATGTCTACATGGACAAACTGGCCATTGGGCCGGGTTACGCCAAAGACGTGGTCAGCCTCGCCATGTCCCCGACCGAACGCGTCGAAGCACTGGCCAAGGCCAAAGGCGTGCGTCCGAACCAGATCAACCTCTGTGTGCTTGAACGTCCCCGCCACGAAGACCTGATCGCCGAATTGCGCGCCACCGGCGCGTCGATCCGCCTGATCACCGATGGCGATGTGGCCGGTGTCATTCACTGTGCCGAGGCCAAAACCGGCATCGACATGTATATGGGGTCCGGCGGCGCACCCGAAGGTGTTTTGGCGGCCTCTGCGTTGAAATGCATGGGCGGTCAGATGTGGGGCCAGCTTTTGTTCCGCAACGATGACGAACGCGGCCGCGCCACCAAAGCCGGCATCACCGATTTCGACAAAATCTATTCGCGCGACGAATTGGTCACCGGCGATGTGATCTTTGCCGCCACCGGCGTGACCGATGGCTCCATCGTGTCGGGCATCAAACGCGAGCCGGGCTATTTGACCACGGAAACCATCCTGATGCGGTCCAAAACCGGCTCCGTGCGCCACATGACCTACCGCAACCCGATCTCGAACGCGCATCAAATTTAAGACGCGCCAAGATCAGCACGAGGGGACGTCAACAGCACTGTTGGCGTCCTTTTCATGTGACAGACGGATTTTCATGGGTCAGATTTTCACGGGTCAGATTTTCATGGGCCAAGCTACGCACACGGCCTCCCCCACCTGCTGACACAGATCGGCGGACTGTTGTTCGTCCAGGCCAACCTGTATCATTATGTGAAACGGGCTGCTCATCGCTGGGGCCGTCGCGCGCCCTGATCGGAGCCCCTGCCACCGGCCTGTCCCGCGGAACTTGCCTTCTATCCTGCAGAACAAAGCTCGAAAACATATCCGGCTTGCCCCGGCCCCACGAGGTTGTGGTCGCGCAGGACCGTCAGAGTGGGCTGATCCGGCAGCTTGCACAGCGCCGCGAAGGACCCTGCTTTGCCCAATGCCCCGTCATATTCCACATCAATGTGATTGGCCCCATAGTGGTCGCGGTAGACCCCACATTCGTCCCAGGCCGCACATTCTTCGCTAATGACAAAATCAAAGCCCGCTCCCGGCCCACGCGCGCCCAGATCCGGCGCGTTCTTTTGCCCTGCCGCCAGACCAAGCCCATGCGCCACATCCACAAGCGTCGTTGCCAAGGCGATATTGCCATCGACGGTGAGCGCTTCGAACCGCGTCCAACTGTCCAAATTGTCGAATTCCACGGCATCAAAGCCTTTGGCCGCACATAGCTCTATCGTGCCCCGCGCCGCGTCTGCGATCTGCGCGCGCGTCGCTTCGGTTCGGGTATCAAGCACATATTCATCCGGCCACCCCGGATCGGCAACAAGATTGCCATCGTCATCGCGCAAGAGCGCATTCGGATGATGGGAAAGCCACCACTGCAACCTACCGGGCTGGGTCTGAAAAACGTTCACGTAGCAGATATTATAACGCCCGGCGCTTGGCTCCGCCGTGCTGTCACGCACAACCACGCTCACGCGATCCTCCGGGGGATAGGCACCTCCCAATTGGTAGTCGACCGCGCCGTCGCCCGGCAACATTTGCCACCCCGGTTTTGCCAGGCTGGCGCAGGGCAGAGCACAAGCAACAGCGACCATGACAGACATCGGAGCAACAAAGCGCGTCAGCCTATTCCAAACGTGATCCAATTGGTCCGGCATACCCGAACTCCCCTCTGCGCGCCTTAGGTGACTTCCCTCGAAAACACCTTAGTGATGCCTGATACACTGTCTCGCCTCCTCACCAAAGGCAAATACATGCCTTGGTTGCAAACCCGAACGAGCATAAGGCCCATCATCCCCAATGCGCTCGGCATCGCCACATAAGGCCCCGTTGCTCTACCTGCGCAAAAGCGCCATATAGAGCGGATGAGCGATTTTCTGGATGTCACAACCTCCTTGACCGCCCGCCGCTGGGTCGGTCCCACCGATGATCTGATGCGTCAGGCGGAGGCCTTGGCCCAGCACACCGGCCTGCCCGTTGCCCTGTGCCAAACCTTGGCGCGCCGGGGCGTGTCGGCCGAGGAGGCGGAGCGGTTTTTGGACCCGAAGCTCAAGGACTTGTTGCCCGATCCACTGACATTGAAAGACATGGGCAAAGCCGCCGCGCGGTTTTTGGCAGCGTTGAAATCCCGCCAACGCATCGCGGTGTTTGCCGATTATGACGTCGATGGCGGCACCTCTGCGGCGCTGTTGCTGACGTGGTTGCGCGACATGGGGCATCAGGCGACGCTTTACATTCCCGACCGGATTGATGAGGGCTATGGCCCGAATGAGCCCGCGATGGCGGCGCTGGCACAGGACCACGATCTGATTGTGTGCGTCGATTGCGGCACGCTTTCTCATGGTCCGATTGCAGCAGCTATCGGCGCGGATGTGATTGTTTTGGATCACCATTTGGGCGGCGAGATCTTGCCCGACTGTGTTGCCGTGGTGAACCCGAACCGCCAAGATGAGAGCGGCGACCTGGCCCATCTTTGTGCTGCCTCCGTGGTGTTTTTGATGCTGGTTGAGGTCAACCGATTGATGCGTGCCGAGGGACAAAAAGGCCCCGATCTGATGGCTGCGCTTGATCTTGTGGCGCTGGCCACGGTCGCCGATGTCGCGCCGCTGATTGGCGTCAACCGCGCACTGGTGCGGCAAGGGCTAAAAGTCATGGCCGGGCGGCATCGCATTGGCCTTCGTGCGCTTGCGGATGTGGCCCGGATGGACACCGCGCCGACCTCCTATTCGCTTGGGTTTCTCTTGGGTCCTCGGATCAATGCCGGGGGGCGGATTGGGGCTGCGGATTTGGGCGCGCGGCTTTTGGCAACGCAAGACCCGATTGAGGCACAGGCACTGGCCGAACGGCTGGATCAGCTCAACACCGAGCGGCGCGAGATTGAAAACGCCGTGCGCGCGGCGGCGATTGCGCAGGCTGAGGCACGCGGGCTTGACGGTCCGCTGGTCTGGGCTGCGGGCGAGGGCTGGCATCCCGGTGTGGTCGGCATCGTTGCCTCCCGCCTGAAAGAATCGTCCAATCGCCCCGCCATTGTCATCGGCTTTGACGGCGATGAGGGCAAAGGCTCTGGCCGATCCATTTCGGGCGTCGATCTGGGCGCGTCGATCCAAAAACTGGCCGCCGAGGGGCTTTTGGTCAAAGGCGGCGGGCATAAGATGGCGGCGGGTTTGACCGTGATGCGGGAGACATTGGAACCCGCGATGGAACGCCTGTCTGAATTGCTTGCCAAACAGGGGGCGGGCGACGGCGGGCCGGCGGATTTGAAACTCGACGGGATGTTGATGCCCGGTGCCGCCACGATTGATTTGATCACCCGACTAGAGGCCGCAGGGCCGTTTGGGGCCGCCGCCCCTGCCCCGCGCTTCGCGTTTCCGTCCTGTGCGATCCATTTCGCCCGACGCATTGGCGAGAGCCACCTGAAAATCAGCTTTTCCGACGGGCTGGGACCGCGTTTGGAGGCGATTTGTTTTGGCGCTTATGATGGCCCTCTCGGTCCGGCGCTTGAGGCTCATGGCGGGGCGCGATTCCACTTGGCCGGGCGGCTTGAAATCAACACTTGGGGCGGGCGGCAATCGGTGCAATTGCGCCTTGAGGACGCGGCGCGGGCGTGAAGGCCCGCGTGACGCATCTTCTCTGTCACCAAGTTGTAAGATTCTGCCGCCCATGCGCAAAATTCCTCTTGCACCCACGCGGCTGCCCGTCTAAACACCCGCTCACACCAAGCGCGGTCCATTCGTCTATCGGTTAGGACGCCAGGTTTTCAACCTGGAAAGAGGGGTTCGATTCCCCTATGGACTGCCACTTATCCCCCTCCGCATATCTCTGAGTGACGTCTGGCACTGTAAACGGTGTCGGTCTTATCTTATCTGTCTTGTCCTGGTCGCGAGACGGAGACCTGAGGGGGACAAATGCCCCCTCTCCCTCCAAGTCACGCCTGAAACACATAGGTCCCCGGTGCAGCGCAGATCGGCGCATAGCCCGCCTCGGGACGCCCCATCGGCGGCACATCCCCCAGCGGGCCGGAGCGCTCTTTCAGCCACTGCGCATGGGCGATCCACCAAGACCCATCCTGCGCAGGCGCCGCCTCTTGCCACTCCTCCGCATCACTGAACGGCGCATCAAACGCCGTCGTCGCCATATGGAAATGGCGACCCGGATGGCCGGGTTCGGTGACGATCCCGGCGTTGTGCCCGCCATTGGTCAGCACAAAGGTGACATCGGTGTCGGCAAAGCGGTGGAATTTATAGACCGATTTCCACGGGGCCACGTGATCATCCTCGGTGCCGACGGCAAAAATCGGCGCGCGGATGTCGGAGATCGCAACAGGTTTGCCCGCCACCTCATAGCGCCCTTCGGCGAGATCATTGTTCAAAAACAACTGGCGCAGGTACTGCGCGTGCATCGTATAGGGCAACCGCGTGCCATCGGCATTCCACGCCAGAAGATCAAACATCTTCATCCGCTCTCCCATCAGATAATCATGGACATTGCGCGACCAGATCAAATCGGCCGAGCGCAACAGGCGGAAGGCGCCGCCCATCTGCTCCGTCGACAAATAGCCCTGATCCCACATCATGTCTTCGAGGAAATTGACCTGACTGTCATTGATGAACAGGGTCAATTCGCCCGCTTCGGTGAAATCCGTTTGCGCGGCCAAAAACGTCAGCGTTTTAAACCGCGGATCACCATCGCGCGCCATCGCCGCGGCCGCAATCGCCAAGAGCGTACCGCCAAGACAATAGCCCAAACCATGCACATGATCGGACCCGGTGATCGCCTGAACGGCGTCCAAGGCGTCCATGATGCCCATCGCACGGTAATCCTCCATGCTCAGATCGCGGTCCTCGGCCTCCGGGTTGAGCCAAGAGATCATGAACACGCTAAACCCCTGCCCGGTCAGAAATTTGACCATCGAATTTTCGGGCGACAGGTCCAAAATGTAATATTTCATGATCCAGGCGGGGACGATCAGGATCGGCTCGGGGTGGACCTGATCCGTCGTGGGCGCATATTGGATCAGCTCGATCAAGCGGTTGCGATAGACCACCTGACCGGGGCGGGTCGCCAAATCGCGGCCAAGTTGAAAGGCCTCAAGGTCGGGCGATTTTTCTTTGGTCACATAGCGCGTGACGTCTTCACCAAAATTTTGCGCCCCACGCACAAGGTTCATCCCCCCCTGCGCCAGCGTCGCCTGCAAGACTTCGGGGTTGGTCAGGGGCAAGTTTGACGGCGACATCATATCGAGCACCTGACGCGCCAAAAACGCCATCACATTTTCATGCTGTTTCGTCATGCCCGGCACATCGGTCATCGCGTTGTGCCACCATTGTTGTTGCAGCAAAAACGACTGATACATCATATTGAACGGCCATTTTTGCCAGGACGGATCGCGAAACCGGTGGTCCTGTGGCAGGCTTTCGATACAGGGTTGTACGTCAGCCCCCGACAGGCATCGCCCGGCATATTGCATCTGGCGAGAGGCCTTTTTCCCGGCTTTCTCGACCAGTTCCAATTGTTTGCCGGGAGCTGTTGCCAGATGGGTCAGCCAATCCGCCCAAGCCGCCGCCAATGCGGATGGGGCAATGCCCATGGTCACCCGCGCCATTGCGGCATGGGCCGCCTTGTCCATCACGTTGTAGACGCTGAAATCCTGATCTACGTCACGTTGCGGCGTGTGGGGAAGCCTTGGCACTGTGGCCATGCTGTCACGCGTCGCATCCGCCTCAACCAAAGCGATTTTGGCCGCAGGTCTTCGAGGGGCATCGACTTTGGGTGTCGTCGTTTTGATCTGGCTTGGCATCACATCCTCCACTCACTCAAGGCGGGATTGCCCGCAATTTAGGGGTATTTTCGCCCGTTTCACGCGTCAGGACACTGATTTCGGTCAAGCCCCATTCTACTCAGCCAAATTCCGCCAGAGCGCGCCCCAAGCCGCCCGTGACCGCCGATCTTTCTGGCCTGTCCTCTGTCGCAAAAGAAAATCGCGCAATTGTCTCGAAACCCTCTTGCGCTTCGCTCTCATGCCGTCTAATTAGCCGCCTACCAAAAGCGCGGTCCATTCGTCTATCGGTTAGGACGCCAGGTTTTCAACCTGGAAAGAGGGGTTCGATTCCCCTATGGACTGCCACTTTATTCCCTCAGATGTGTCATACTGTCCTTGGCGCTGTTGCGCGGCGCTATGTGGTGTCCCCGCCGAGGTCAACCCGCCTTGATCGACCTTGAGTATGACGCCTTTGGTGCCTCCTTCGACACGTCAAACATGCGGACACACCCTCTCACCCAAACCGATCTTTTGGCCCATCAGGCACGGATCAAAGGCCTGCCGCCAAACGGCAGATAAGCCCACGCAGATCAGCACAAAGAAAACCCCGCCACGGAAGAACCGCAGCGGGGCCAGAGGTGCCTGAGCACCGATTTATTGCGATAGGATCAGTTCGCCATGGCCAGTTGTTTCGGCAATTTGAAGGTCCAGACCGTGCCACCTTGGTTCAGGTAGTTGACCTTTTTGGCCACTTCACCGCCCCAAAGCGGAACCGCACCACCCCAGCCGGAGACAACGGTGACATATTGTTCGCCGTCCATTTCAAAGGTCACAGGCTGACCAACGATGCCGGAGCCGGTTTGGAACGACCAAAGTTTCTCGCCGGTCTCATCGTCAAGCGCGATGAATTCCCCTTCAGGCGTGCCGAAGAACACGAGGCCACCCGCCGTGGTCATCACACCACCCCAAAGCGGGGCTTCGTTTTGGAAGTCCCATTTGATCTCGCCGGTTTCCGGCTGGATCGCTTTCAAAGACCCGATGTGGCTTTCAAAGATCGGTTTGATGGTAAAGCCCGCGCCAAGGTAAGCCGCGCCTTTTTTATAGGAAATCGGCTCGTTCCAGATGTCCATGCCCCATTCGTTCGACGGCACATAGAACAGACCGGTCTTTTGGCTGTGCGCCATCGGCATCCAGTTTTTGCCCCCCAAGAAGGACGGAACCGAGAACACCATCTCGCCCTTTTCCGCCTCAAGTGGGTTGCCCGGACGGGCCTCTTCGACGTAGATCGGACGTCCGGTTTCATCAATCCCTTTGGCCCAGGTGATGTCAGAGACAAACGGGGTTGCGTTCACAAACGCGCCGTCTTCGCGGTTCAACACGTAGAAGAAACCGTTGCGGTCGGCGGTGGCGAACCGTTTGTTGCCGTCTTTGTCGGTAAAGGCCACAACCTCGTTCACCCCGTCAAAGTCCCAGCCTTCGCGCGGCGTGGTCTGGAAGTGCCATTTGATTTCGCCGGTGGCCGGATCAATGCCCAAACGCGATGCGGCGTACAGGTTGTCGCCACTGTTGCCCTCGGTCGGTGTGCCCGCGTTGCGCAGATGCGAGTTCCACGGCGCCGGGTTACCCGTACCAAAAACCAATGTGTTGGTGTCAGCGTCATAAGAGCCGCCAAGCCAGGTCGCACCGCCGCCGGTTTTCCACATATCACCCGGCCAGGTCGCGTTCAGCGTCCCGGTCATGGTGCTCTCTTCGCCATTGAGCGTGCCCATGTGACCTTCGATCACCGGACGCGTCCAAACCATTTCACCGGTTTCCGCATCGCGTGCCTGTACTTCGCCGACGATGCCAAATTCACCGCCGGAGTTACCGGTGATGACCAGACCGTTCACGATCAACGGCGCGGCTGTGTAGGAATAGCCTTCTTTGTAGTTGGCGATCTTTTTGTTCCATTTCACATCGCCGGTTTTCAGATCCAGCGCCACGATGCGCGCGTCCAACGTGCCGAAATAGATGTTGTCGCCATAAATCGCACCGCCACGGTTGATCACGTCACAGCAGGGCAAAATGCCTTCGGGCAGTCGGGCGTCATATTGCCAGATTTCTTTGCCGTTGGTCATGTCGATCGCATAAAGGCGCGAATAGGACCCGGTCACATACATGATGCCGTCATGCACCAAGGGCTGGGTCTCTTGCCCGCGCTGCTTTTCACCACCGAGGCTGAAGGCCCAGGCCGGAACGAGGTTTTTCACGTTGTCTTTGTTGAGCGTCTCAAGCGGCGAATAGCGTTGCAGATCACGCCCCATGCCGTTGGTCAAAATGTCGCCCGGTGTGTTGGCGTCGTTCAGCAGATCCTCTTCGGTGACGCCCGCCCAGGCGCTTCCCGCAAGACCGAACGCCAGAACAGCCGCAGATGCGGCAGATAGAAACCTGTTCATGTGTTTTCCTCCCATGGATGACCAGATGCGCGCTCCCTCTTGGACCCGCGCAGATAAAGCCTGACCAATGATCACCAAAGCGAGGCCCTGTCCGAAATTGGCCATTGGTCGTAGGCCGCATGCGACCCTGGGGTCGTTTCCCATCCTTTGGTCGTATTGTGCCACGCCCGCGCGCTCCTACTCTGAGATCAGGGAGGATCAACCATGACCAAATTCACCAAAGGCCTCGCGGCCCTTGCCACAGCCGCGGCTTTGAGTGCCGCCTTTTCCGTGCCATCCAAGGCCGAAGATTTGCCAAAACTCAAAGCGGCGCTGCAAATGTCCGGCACCGTCGCCTGGGAGGTGGACACCATCCATCATTACGGCTTTGACGCCGCTCAGGGCTTTACCCTTGAGGCGCTTGATGTCGCGGGCTCCCCCGCCTCACGTGTGGCGCTGGCGGCGGGCGAAGTCGATATGATCGTCGCCGATTGGCTCTGGGTTGCGGCCCAACGCGCCGAGGGCAAGGATTACGTTTTCGTCCCCTATTCCAAAGCCGTGGGCGGGCTCTATGTGCCCAAGGACAGCCCTGCCCAAACCATTGCCGATCTGGCAGGCGGCAAAATCGGCATAGCTGGTGGGCCGAATGACAAAAGCTGGCTGATCCTGCGCGCCTTTGCGGCCCAGACTGAGGGGCTCGATCTGGCAGCCAACACCGAACAGGTCTACGGCGCACCGCCTTTGATTTTCAAATCCGCCCTCTCCGGCGAGTTGGACGGCGCGATTAATTTTTGGCATTTTGGGGCCAAAATGGACGCCGCCGGGATGCGGCTTTTGACCTCCACCTCCGAGGCCGCCGTGGCGCTAGGGTTAAACCCGGACACGCCGCTTTTGGGCTATGTTGTGCGCGGTGAGGTGTTGAAAAACCACCCGGAACTGGTCGCCGGACTGGCCGCCGCGTCACGTCAGGCCAAAGATCTTTTGGCCACAGATGACGCCGCTTGGGATCGCCTGCGCCCGGAGATGAATGTCAAAACCGACGCGCAATTTGCAGCACTCAAAACCGGATGGATCGACGGTATTCCGCCAAAGGGTCCGGTGTCTGATGCCGATGCGGCCAAGATGCTCGATCTGATGGCGCAGCTCGGCGGCGTGGATTTGGTGGGCCAGGCCACAACCCTGCCTGAGGGCACATTCTACCATCCCGGCACATGAAGCTGATGCCGATTACCATCCCCACGCCCCCTACTCTCAGTGGGGGCGTGCGCGTTGATCTGCGCTCGGCCCATGCCGGCGGGCAACAGATTCTCGGGCCGATTTCGTTTTCGATCGCTCCCGGTGCCTCCCTTGCCCTCGTCGGTCCCTCGGGCGTGGGAAAATCGACGCTGTTGCGGGTGATTTGCGGGCTGCATTCCGATTATGACGGCAGTTGCGAGCGCCCAGAGCGCATCAGCACCGTGTTCCAGGAACCGACCCTTTTGCCGTGGCGCAGCGCCTTGGACAATCTGACCCTGACCACCCGCATCGACGCGCCGAACGCGCGGCAGTGGTTGGCGCAGGTGGGTCTTTCGGATCATGCCGATCTGTTCCCCGGTCAGCTCTCATTGGGTCAACAGCGCCGCTTGGCCTTGGCCCGCGCCTTTGCCGCCGCCCCCGATCTGTTGCTGATGGATGAAGCCTTTGTATCGCTCGACCCACAGCTCGCCAATGAGATGATGCGCCTGTTTGAGACCCTGCGCGCGCATCATGTCACCACGACGATTCTGGTCACCCACGACCCCAAAGAGGCGGCGCGGCTGTGCGATCGGGTGTTGACCCTTGGAGGGCGGCCCGCACAGGTGCAGACCACCAACCTCTCTAAACTCACGACTTGATTAAACGACGAGGATCATTCGGAAATCGACGCCAGATAGGTGACGATGAAATCCTGAACCGTGGCATCCTCAACACCGACATGGCGCATTTTCGTGCCCGGCACCAAGCCGTCATTGTCTTCCATCCACGCCCGGATCGCGCCTGCGGTCCAAGTGAAATTGGCGTTTTTCAGGGCGTCCGAATAGGGATAACCCTCAAAGCTACCGGCTTTGCGGCCGATCACCCCGGTCAACAACGGGCCATAGCTGGCGCGGTCGGCATCGACCGAGTGGCAGCGGTGGCATTCCTTGTCAAAAAACTCTGCCCCGGCGGCGGCTTTGATCGCGTCATATTCACCCGCAACGGCTGAGGTGCCAAGCGTGGCGGCAAAGAGTGCGGGGATCAGATGTATGGCGATTTTGATGGCTTTCATGGCGGACTCCTATGGCATGTTCATGCCCAAGATCGCCCTTTCCACCGCGCAAGGTGTTGATGTACATCAACAAAGCCCCCCGACCTTGGTCGCAGTCCACCTACGACTTTGGTCGTACCCCCTTAGAACAGGTTCAAATAGCGCCATTCATCCGCATCCGGCGTCACCTCGTCCAGATCATACTCCGCACTTTGCAGTCGCTGCGCCACGTCCAAACCGTCCCGCGCCGCCTCATCGACCATGGCGCGCCCCGCCGCCTCGTCGCGCGCCACGCCCCAGCCGCGCATCAAATCCAACCCGTGGTTGAATTTGCCAACTGGATCGCCCGCCTCCGCCGCCTTGCGGTTCCAGTCCGCCGCCGCTTCCAAATCCTGTGGCCCGCCCAGACCTCGATCATCGAGCTGGCTCATCCATGTCATCGCCCCGGTCCAGCCGTGATCGGCACAGCTTTTAAACAGCTCGCGCGCCATCTCGTGACGACCTGATTTGGTCACCAAATAGCCCTGAGAACAAATCACCATCCCGGTGTCGCCATTGCGGATGCTCTCCATCACCTGCGCCATCGACATCTCATGCGGGTTGAGTGTGCCCTGCTCGTTCACCTCGGTGTCCGGGCCAAGCTGCATGGCTAAGTCTTGGGTTAAATCTTCGGCCAAAACGGGCGCCGCCGCGGCAAGCGCCATCGCCAAAATTACAATCTTCATGTGAAATCCTCCCGCGCCCATGGTGCCAGAGCGCGTGGCTTTGTCCCATCCGACCAAAGTGGCGGATTTTCTACAACCTGCGCGCGTTTAACCCTTGCGCCCCATCGTCCGCTTGCCCGGATCATAGCCCCACAGCGCCAGCGCCATAAACACCACCACCGCTGCCACGGTGATGGCCCAATCCAAAGGATCGGCCTTGAGATAAAGCGCAAATCGGATCGTTTCGACTCCATGCGAAAACGGGTTGATCGCGCAAATCCACCACAAAAGCTCAGAGGCCTCGGCCATTTTCCAAAGCGGGTACAGCGCCGTGGAGAGGAAAAACATCGGGAAAATCACGAAATTCATCACCCCCGCAAAATTTTCCAAGCTACGAATGGTCGAAGAGAGCGCAATCCCCAAAGCCCCCACCATCAGCGCGCATAAAAACATCGCAGGCAGGGCCGCGACATAGCCCATTGGCGAAAAGCGGATGCCGTAGAGGGCGCAAATTGCCAAGAATACAACGGCTTGCAGCACCGAAATCACCGCCCCCGCCATCAGTTTACAACTCAACAGCCACCAGCGCGGCAAGGGCGCGGTCAGCAAAAGCCGCATCGTCCCCATCTCGCGATCCATCACCAAAGACAGCGAAGATTGCATGCCGTTGAACAGCAAAATCATCGCGCAGAGCCCCGGCACGATGTAGGTTTCATAGCTGATATAGGTCTCGTAAGGCGGCGTGATCGACAAGCCCAAAGCCGCGCGAAACCCCGCGGCAAAGACAAAAAGCCACATCAAAGGCCGCACCAAAGCGGCGATCATCCGGGCGCGTTGGCCGAAAAACCGCAGCGCTTCGCGATGGCAAATGGCGATAAGGGCGGTGACATAATGCCTCATGCGGGCTGTCTTTCGCCGGTCAACTCGCCAGTCAACCCGCCCGTGAGTGCGAGGAAATGTTGGGTCAGCTCCGGCCCGACCTGCTCGGCCACACCGCGCTCGATCACCCGCCCCCGATGCAGCACCACCAAGGCATCCTGCGCGTGGACCTCGTCGGTCAAATGCGTCGCCCAAAGTACGGCGAGCCCGCTGTCGCGCGCCAATTGATGCACATGGGCGACCAAATCCGCCCGCGTCTGCGCATCCAACCCCACGGTCGGCTCATCCAGCAACAAGACTTCGGGCCGATGCATCAAAGCGCGGGCAATTTCCAGCCGCCGCCGATGCCCGCCGTTGAGATCGCGCACCCGTTCCGAACCGCGTTCGACCATCGCCAGCCGATCCAACGCCTCAGACGCGGCCAGTTTGGCGGCGCGCCCGGTGATCCCGTGCAGACCCGCGAAATACAACATGTTGCGCCAGACCGTCAGATCGAGATCCAGCGTCGGCTGCTGAAACACCACACCCATGCGCGCGAGAGCCTTGAGCGGCGCGCGGCTCATGTCATGTCCGGCAACCTCCACCCGGCCCGATTTGGGCGCGAAAAGTCGGGTGAGAATGCCAAAAAGCGTTGATTTTCCTGCGCCATTTGGTCCCAGAAGGGCACAAAACTGGCCGGGGTCGACCGAAAAACTCACTTGGTCCAAAGCGGGCGGATGATCGGAACGTCCGGCGTAGAGATGAGTGACTTTATCAACGACAAGCCCGGCCATGATTTCCCCTATTCTATTATGATTTCAAGGCGTTGCAAATCACCTGTTGCTTTGGGCACATGCAAATCATAGGTCCCCGGCTTGATCGCGACAAACCCGATTTCCATCACCCCCGCCTCGTCAAATTCGACGCT
Organism: Roseobacter sp. TSBP12; assembly: GCF_009129705.1. NCBI lineage: Bacteria > Pseudomonadati > Pseudomonadota > Alphaproteobacteria > Rhodobacterales > Roseobacteraceae > Roseobacter > Roseobacter sp. TSBP12. The sequence goes on along the minus strand of NZ_PYIB01000004.1, from coordinate 19,233 downwards.
GTCAATCCCCAAAGGGCGGATTTCCAAGCCCTCGATGACAATCTCGTCAATCCAGATGGCGCGGAAAAACCCCGCCCCTTCAAGGCCAAGCTCTTGTGACCCGTCGGCTTCGATTTCGATCTCGTAATAGGTGCCGGATTTAAGATGCAACGGGGCGTCGGCCAAGGGTTGGCCTGCGGACAAAAGGATGGGCGGCAGGGTTTCGGAATTGCTCGCCGACAGGATACCGGCCATGCCGAATTTTACGTCATCATCGCCGTCATCATCGGCAAAGGCGGGACAGGCTGCGATCAATGCGACGGCTAAAATTGGGAAACGCATAGTAAAACTCCTCTTTCGTATTGTTGTCGTCTCTAAGCCACTCACTGGTCCGATCACGGACGCATGGCGGCCCGCATATCTGATTAGGGCCGCATGGCGGCCCCCCAAGGAAACCGCCCAACCTTGATGGATTTGATTGCCTCGCGTTTGGCCACATCAATCACCGTCACATCGCCGCTCACCCCGTTTGTGGTGAACAAAAGCCGATGATCCGGCTAAAGGCCATGTGCCAGACCCGCCGTCCGGTCAGGATATAGCCCTCAACCTCAAGCGTCTCAGTGTTGACCACGGCAACATGATTGGACGGCCCAAGGGCGACAAAGGCGGTCTTTTGATCCGGGGTCAGTTCAAACCCCACTGGCTGGATCAAGTCAGGATGCACCCCTTTGATCTCAAAATGGATCTTTCCGATTTCATTCTGATTCCCGGTGTCAAACACCGAAATCGTCCCGCCGATCTCCGAGCTCACCCAAAGCTCGGTCCCGTCTTTGACGAATTCAGCGTGGCGTGGACGGGAATCGACCAAGGTGTTGGCGTAAATCTCATGGCTCTCGGTGTCGATCCAATGCGCCATATTGGTGGTCTCGGAGGTGGTGATCACCGTCTTGCCATCGGGCGATACGGCCATGCCTTCGGGTTCAATCCCAACGTTGATTTGCGCCACCACCGTGCGGCTGTCGACATCGACCACCGTGGTCACCGCATCGTCTTCGTTGGCGATCCACAGGTGTCGGTCGTCCGGGTGCAACACGAATTGCTCCGGGTCCTCGCCCGAAGGCAGATCAAACAGGATCTCCCCCGTTTCCGGGTCCATCACCTGCACCGCATCACTGTCAGAGGCGCAGATGTAAAGCCTTGTGAAATCGGCATTAAACGTGATCCCACGCGGGCGTTCGCCAGTTTTGAGCGTGCGGATCACCTCCAAAGTGTCGATGTCGATCACCGACAGCGTGTCGTCCTTTTCGTTGCTCACCCAAATCTCGGCGGCCAAGGCGGGCTGTGCCAAACAGGCGGTCAAAAGCCCCGCGTATATCACTCTCATCTTACTCTCCAAAGGCATGACATTCACTTTCCGGCTGATCTGTTCCCAACGTGTCCAAAGGGTTACGCGGGTGTTCAAACCCCTCCAAAGGCGCTGCAGCGACCTGTGCATGGGCGTTGACCACGGGCACGGGTTGGCGCATCTGGCCGTTCCAATTGCGAAAGCTCAAAGGGCGGCCTTGGAACCCGGCCAATTCAAACCCATCCGACAAAAGATAATCGTGCAGCGCCCCCGCCTCCGCCGTCCCGGTCCGCGTCACCGCCTCGCCCAGGGCACGCACGGCCGCCCAGGCCGCATAATCGCGCGGTGTCATCGCGCGCCCGGTCATATCGGTGAACCGCGACTGAAGCTGTGCCGCGCCCCATTGCTCGATCACCGGCGCCCAAGCCACAGCGGTCAAGCCGCCCGCCCCCGCCACCGGACGCGGTTCCCATGTATTGTGTTCGATGTAGCGGGCAAAATCGTCATGGGCGTCGGCGATCAACACCACGTCATGCGATTTGAATCCTTGGGTCAGCAAAGGCACCTCGCGGCTCGCGGCGCGCCGCAGATCGCTGTCAAAGGTCCATGTCGTCTCGGAGACGATCTTGAGGCCAAATTTCTGCGCCGCCTGACGGTAGCTCTGCGCCCGCGCCTTGTCCTCGGCGGTTGGACCCACGATCATCGCCAGCTTCGTCCAGCGTTTGCTCAGCAAAACCTGCATCAACGCATCCGCCGCCATGCTGTCTTCCAAGGCCGTGTGCAGCAGATTTGTGCGGCACGACGCCCCGCGCAACGCCGCGTCTCCACTGGCGGCATTGATCAGAATCGCGCCCTTGGCCTCGGCCAAATCCGCCACAGCCAGCGCCGCCTCAGAGGACATGTCCAACACCACAACGCGGGTCTTGGCCAACATGTCCCGCGCCGCCGCCGCGACATCGGCCGCGAGGGCCTCAGGCGCAAGGCTGACCACATCCAACGCATAGGAATGGCCCAAAAACCCGCCCGTTGTTTGATTGTCCTTCACGCCAAGTTCGGCGCCCTCAATACCACGCCGCGCGGGCACCGGGTCCAAGCCCGACAATACCGGATGCGCGGGTTCTTCAAGCCGCAAATAGCCGATCGTCAGATCCAGATCAGCCGCCTGTCCGCCTGTCTGCACGCAAAGCGCACAGAGCAATCCGGCAGCCGCCACGCGAAATGTGCGCCGCATATGTGTCATTGTCGTCCTCCCGTGCTCTCACCTTAAATTCCGGCTCTGCTCCGCCGAAATGGGACCAAGGTCGCATGACGGTTTCGACAGTTGCACCAAGGTCGAATAGCGCCTGTTGCAGCTGCGGCGATATTGATTGGGAAACTTGGGAGGATCCTATGAAACGTACTGCTTTGATTGCCGCGCTCACTGTCGCCACATTCGCCACATCCGCCTTTGCACATGGCGATGTCACCCCGCAGGCGATCAACACCGATATGTTGCCCGATGTAGGGGTGGAGGGCGAAGATTGGTTGATCGAAAATCCCTATCGCGCCGAGGCGGCGGGCGAAGACGTCTGGCTCAAAGCCATCGAAATCGGCTCCTCCGGGTTCAACCAAAACTGTGCCCGCTGTCATGGGCTTGGGGCCGTCTCCGGTGGCCTCGCCCCCGATTTGCGCTATCTTGAAGCTGCCGAATATGGCGACGAATGGTATGTGGAACGGTTTCAATTGGGGATGACCCAAAATGGCATCACTAAAATGCCCGCCTTTGGCGAAATCCTGGGTCAAAAAGCCGCCTGGGCGATCCGCACCTATATCGAAACCCGCCCCGACGATGGCGCGTTGGACAGCCACATGACCCGTTTGACCGAAATCCGCGATCACCTTTTAGCGGGCGATATTGATGATCCGATGGCTCTCAAAGAAGAGCTCGGCATGATTGCTGCCGAAGTCGAAACCGGGTCCGGCGCACCCATCGCCGACAGCATCGCCTTTAAGGCCTCAAACAGCCTGTCTGATGATCCGGAAACCTGGAAACACACAGCGGACCTGTTGACCGTTGGCCTGTCTGCCGCGCATTAAGGGTTTGTTTCCATGAAACATTCCCTCTTTGCTCTGACCTTTTTGACCGGTCTCGCCTCTGCGGGGCCGGTTTTCGCCCGCTGTGAGGATGTGGTGCCGCAACTGCGGCCACAAAATACCTTTGCCCAGGACATTGGCCGCGATTTCGACACCATCATCGACGAGGGTTGGATCGAATTTGCGCTCTACGAAAACTTTGCACCTTGGTCCTTTCTCAAGGACGGAAAACCCGCGGGCATCGACGTTGAGATCGGCAGGCTCATCGCCGAAGACCTCGGGGTCACCCCGCGGTTTCGCCTTGTTCAGGCCGATGAAACCCTTGAGGGCGATTTGCGCAATTACGTTTGGAAAGGGGCCGCCGTCGGCGGGCGCGTCTCCGACGTGATGTTGCATGTGCCCTATGACAGTGAGTTCGCCTGCCGTGTCGAACAGGCTGTTTTTACTGGACAATATGCGGCGGAAACCCTCGCCATCGGCTATAGTCTGACCGACTACCCCGACCCGGATGACATCCCGACGCCGGCCTATTTCCGCTATGACACCGTCGCGGTCGAAAACGACAGCATTTCGGACCTCTACCTCGCCTCCATCGGTCGCGGCGTCGTATCCGACGCAATCCACCGCTATCCCAGCTCAGACCGCGCCGTCTCCGCCATGGTGGCAGGCGACACCATGGCCGTCATGGCGCCTTTGGCGGTGATCGAAGCCGGGATCAGCGCGGACGAGACCAACGGATTTGCCGTCCATACCCCGCCGCTGCCGGGGCTGGTGCGCTCGACATGGACCGTTGGCGTCGCCGTCAACCAACAGCATCGCGACCTTGGCTATGCCGTTGATTACGCCGTTGAAAAGGCGCTTTCAGATGGGCGTATCCCGGCCATTTTTGCCATGCATGGGCTAAGCTTTCTACCCCCTGAGCGTTAGGTCTTGAACACGCTCACAGCGTTTCAAGGTTCCCCTCAAAATCAATCATCATCACAGGCCCCAGATCAAGCCGTTCGCAGACCCGCGCCATCTGATCGCGCGGCATCAGGCAAAACGCGGTCGAAACGGCATCCGCAAGCGCGGCAGACCGCGCCTCAACCGTCACCGTCGACCACAGCGGCACACCGCCTTTGGGGTGCAGAATGTGGGTTTCATCCCCCACCCGCATCGCGCCGGGGCTGGAGCTTGCCACCGCGCCATCCGTCAGGCTCAGGCGGCCAAGTTGTCCCGCCTCAGGGTCGGACACCCCCAAATGATAAGGCCCGCCCATGGCACGGAATTCGCCCATATTGACCAGCGCGTGATCGTAGCCACGCCGCCGCAACAGCGCGGTGATCCGGTCGGTGGCATAGCCCTGTGCGATGCCATTGAGGCTGAGCTTTTGGCCAGGTGCCAGGCGCACATGGCTGCTGCCGATCTCGACCCGCTCAAAGCCGATCAAAGCCCGCGCCTGCGCCGTGTCACGCCCCTCGACAAGGGCCTGCCAAAGCGGCTGAATCGTCGGATCAAACAGGCCCTCACTGGCCAGATGCACCCGGCGCGCCAGCCGCAAGACCTCATGCATCTCCTCGCTCACCGCAATCCGCCCGCGGGCGTTCAGTTGCGACAGTTCAGAGCTGGGTGAAAAGATCGAAAACCGCGCTTCGATCTGACGCAGCTCTTGCACCACTGCGTCCAAATCCTGTTGCACCTGAAGCGCATCGCTCGACAGTTCCAGCGAGACCTCAGCCCCGAAAGCCTGCCCTCGCCAGATTTGGGTTGAGGCGCGCGCGGCACTGGCCAGCCCCATCGCCGGGGCCGAGGCGCAGAGGGTTAAAAACCGGCGGCGGGTCAGCTGAGATTTGGCGGGCATGTGGCACGCTCCTGTCGTTTGGCGGCCAAGATCAGCGGCACGCACTGGTTCGGATCGTCATGGATTTTAACGCAATCAAGGCATTGAAAACATTCGTCATACTGGATTTCTCCGGTCTTTTTGATTGCGCCATAGCGGCATTTGACCCGGCACAATTGGCACGGGCTGCCGCAGGCCTCACGCCGGGCGATCCAATCGCGCCCACGCAACAGGCCGCCAATCGCCATGATCGCCCCCAAAGGGCAGACATATCGGCAAAACCCTTTGAAAAAGACGAGGCTCAGCCCCAGCCAAAACACGGCATAGGCGACGTAATACCACTCGCGGACGAAATAGACGGTGATGGCGGTTTTGAACGGCTCTATTTCGGCAGCTTTTTCGGCATAATCGGGGGCGGCGAATGTCACCGCGATGACCCCAAAGAGCGCCACATATTTAAATTTTTTCAACCGGTTGTCCCAGTCGTCCGAGACCTTGATCTGACGGATATTCAGGCGCTTTCCGACATGGTGGAGCAACTCCTGCATCGCACCAAACGGACAAAGCCAGCCGCAAAACAGCCCCCGCCCCCAAAGCACAAAACCAAGGATCGCCACCGCCCAGATCATCAGTGAAAACGGGTCATACAGCAGCACGGAAAACGAGCCTTGTCCAACGGCGGCGCGCAGGCTGGCCAGGACGGTGACAATCGACAATTGCCCCTGCCCCCACCAACCAATGAAAACGATGACAAAGGCCAATATCGTCAGGCGGATGGCGGTGAAACTGGGCCGCGCCGCAAGACGGGTCATGCCGGGCCCGACCAAAAGCAACAGCCCGGTCAGAACCACGGCCAAACCGATCAAATCCGCCCGCCGGTTAAGCGCCGCTTCGGCCCAGGCGGGCAGCGGTTTATGCGGCTTTGAGACCTCGAAAAACCGCTCCGGCGCGGCATAGGTCAGGGCGAAATGGGTGTCGCCCAAGCGCGGCTGAAAACTGCCATGGGCGCGCACGGTTTGCACCCGCAGTTCCCACTCTGAGATCGGATCAAAGCCCAAACGCCGGTCTGCCCGAAGGATCATCGCCACCCCGGCCTGTGGCACGTCGGGGGCCAATTCGACCAGCAAATCCGCATCGCGCAGCGCCACCGGCAAGCCCCCCTGCTCCGCCGATAGCCGGTCTGGCGCGGTGTTGCGCACGAAATCCTCGGAGACCAGACCATGCCGTCCCGCCTCCAACATCAGCAAAGGTTCCGCCTCAGGCGAGACCGCCAGGAAATGCTGTAGATCGCTCAGCGAGTCGTCGGACAACACCGCCCGCGCGACCGCAGGCGGGCCCAGATCCACCAGCCACAGATCCAGATAAAGCCCCTCTGGATCGGCCTGCACCTCCGGGTCATCATCGGCCCAAACCGTCCCGGCAAAGGCGGCGTCCACTTCGACATTGCTGACCCGCAACGGCTTGGCGATGCCCTGATCGACCAAATCCTGCCAAGTCAATGTTTCGCCATCGTCGGGCTTGGGCCGCGCGGGCGGCGTTTGTGCCAGACCTTGCATTTTGTCGCGCGCCACCGAAAGGGCCGCCGCCAAAAGGCTTTCATGGGCGATGCGCACACTGGCCGTCGCTTTGGTCACGCCATCCAAATAGACAAGGTCCGATCCGCCACCACCGCTGGCCCCGTAAGGCACGCCGACAACAAGGCTTTGGGTGATCGCAAGGCCTTTATATTGTTCAATAAACTCTCGAAACGGCGCTTCTCCAAGGCCAGACACAAACACCGGCTCACGTTGCGACACCAACCGCACATCCAAGAACACGCCGCTTGTGTCCATCAACACCAACATGTCGATCGGTGCGCCGGAGAACCCCGGCAAGGGCGCGAGCGGGCCGGTTTCGAACACATATCCGATCTCCGCACCACCCGAATTCAACAGCTGATACACGCCATTATCGGCGAGGCTTTCACCCAAGGCATAGGGCGGGATGATCATCGCCTCGACCTCCGCGCGGGGCAAAGGATCGGGGGCCGCCGCCGAAACGTGCATCGGGGCAACCAGAACGGCGCAGAGAAAGGCCAGAATGAGGGCGTAACGTGTCATCATATGATGACGCTAACGGCGCATGGGGCGGCGTTGAATACGACCAAGGTCCAGAGCGCCCTAGGACCCGGGCGGCGTTAGGATTGGTTCGGGAGGATTGGATGCGACAGAAACGGATCATCATCGAACAGGCCGTGTCAAAAAGCGTGACCACTGGACTGTCTCTTGCGGCCCTGATCGGGCTTTGGTCTTTGGCCGCGTGGCACAAGGCGGACCCGGATATTTTGCCCTCGCCCCTGACCGTGCTGCGTGTCCTGGCCGATCTGATCACCTCCGGTACGCTCTGGCCGCAGATGCAGGCCACGATGATCCGCGTCGCCTTGTCCTTTGGCTTGGCGATGGGATTGGGGACGGTTTTGGGCATCGCACTTGGGCTGATGCCGCGTTTGGAGCGGGCGTTTGCGCCGTGGATCACAGTGTTTTTGAATCTTCCGGCGCTGGTGATCATCGTGTTGTGCTATCTCTGGATCGGCCTCAACGAGATCGCCGCCATCACTGCTGTGACACTGAACAAATTGGCGCAGGTGACGGTGACTTTGCGGGATGGGACGCGGGCGCGCGATCCGAAATTGGATGAAATGGCGCGGATTTACACAATGTCACTCAGCGCGCGCCTGCGGCATGTTTTAGGCCCACAACTCGCGCCCTATTTTGCCATTGCCGGGCGCAACGGGCTTGCGATGATTTGGAAAATCGTTCTCGTGGTCGAATTTCTGGGCCGCTCAAGCGGGATAGGCTTTAAAATTCACCTGCATTTTCAAAACTTTCAAACCGCCTATGTCTTGGCCTATGCGCTCAGCTTTGTGGCCGTGATGTTGCTCATCGAGGTCGTGGTGATCCAGCGCTGGGAACGGGCGGCGGCACGGTGGCGGTCGGCCTAAGGCGCCCTAAGGCGCTTTGAGCGGCGTCATCACAAAGGTCTCAAGATCCTTGGGGGCGATCGGTTTATAGAGGATTTTGATCTGCGCCGCCTGACAGGCCTGTCGCACGTCGCGCGACCGATTGGCGGTCACAAGACGGGTGGGCATGCGGCCGTATTTGGCCCAAAACGCTTCGATAAAGGCGATCCCGTTCATCCCCTCGCCCAGTTGATAATCCACCAACATCAAATCCGGCGTGACATCCAACTCCTCGACCAACGACAGTGCCTCTTCGCCGGTTTCAACACCGACCACAGCCACGCCCCATTTCTCCAGCAAAAGCGTGACGGCACGGCGCACATCGGCGTCGTTTTCGACCAAAAGCACCATCAACCCGCCAGGATGCTCCAGACTGGTCTGCTCAGGCAGATAGGTCCCGGTCTTTTTCGCCACCCATTGTCGCGCCGGCGGCAGGTCGATGCCAAACACCGTGCCCTTGCCCACGACACTGTCCAGATGGATCGGATGGCCAAGCTGGGCACAGGCACGATCCACAATCGCCAGCCCAAGCCCCATCCCGACCGAGGCCGAAGCGGACACGCCCAGACGGTGAAATTCCTGAAACACCGCTTGGTGTTCGATTTCGGGGATGCCGGGGCCGGTGTCCCAGACCTGAAGCCGCACCCGGCCCGCGCCTTTGCGCCGTACACCGACCAAAACCCGTCCGACGTCGGTATAACGGATCGCGTTCGACATCAGGTTTTGCACGATCCGGCGCAGATAGGTCGGGTCGCTTTCGACGATCTGATCCGTCTGCACCACCCTTAAATCAATGCCCTTGGCCTGCGCCGCCAACATGAACTCATCGCGCAACTGCGCCAACATCGGCGCAAGCGGCACGGGCATGATGTCCAAGGCCGAGCGCCCGGCCTCAAGTTTGGAGATGTCCAAAAGCGCCGAGAGGATATTTTCGACACTCTCCAGCGCGTTTTGTGCCTTGCCCAGAACCTTGCGGGTGTCGTCATCGCTCACGCCATCTTCGGCGGAGGCAACAAAGAGTTTGGCGGCCGACAAGGGTTGCAATAGGTCGTGACTGGCCGCCGCGACAAAGCGCGAGCGCGCCGCGTTTGCCCGCTCGGCGCGGGCCAAGGCGTCCTCAAGATCGAGCGTGCGCGACATCACCCGCGCCTCCAACGTCTCGTTGGTCCGGGTCAATTCGGCCATCGCGCGCCGTTCCGCGGTCACATCCGTCACCGACATCACAAACCCGCCGTCCGGCAAATCCTCCGCCGAGACGACAAGAACCCGGCGATCCAAATGACGCATCTCAAAGGTGATCGGCACGCGCGGTGCCGTGCCATAGACCCAGGCCAAAAGCTCCTCTGGCGTCAATTGCCCACCCACGGCCAATTCGCCACTGACGCGCTGATACATGGCCTCAAAGCCTGCGCCCAATTGCAACTGCGTCATCGGCAGGCCCAGCAAATAACCCAGCCTTTGGTTGAACCCGGCCAACTGACAATTCTTGTCAAAAATACACACCCCAAGGGACACATGTTCCAAGGTGGCGCGGATCATTTGGGCCTGATCGTCCAGCATCCGCCCCCGCGTTTCGCGTTCGGTCAGCACCAGATCGGTCACGTCGGTCTGAAGGATCACCGTGCCGTCATCCGGGGTGCGGTGTTCGGAAATCTGAATCCAGCGATCCCCCACCACATGGACGTTAAACACCACATGCCGATCCCGGTGCCGCTCAACCCGGCGCGAGGCCCAGGCATAGGCGTTGTCCGTCCCCGTCAGGTCGAGATACTCCGATGTGCTGACCATTTCGGCATAATCCGAAAAGCTGATACCCTGTTTCAAACGCGGCACAATGTCCGGCAAAAACATCGCAAAGCGCGAGTTGTAGAGCACCAACACATCGTCTTGATCAAACAACGCAAACCCTTCGCGCACGGTCTCAATGGCATTGGCGAGATTGCGCTGTGCCACCTCCATTTTGCGATTGGCCTCGGCCAGTCGCGCATTGGAAACGTTGAGCAAATCCAGCGCATATTCCAAATCCGCCGTGCGTTGGCGGACCTGATCCTCCAACATCGCGGCACGCTGAAACTGCGCGTAGGCGGCGCCGTGTTCGTTTGAGCGCTGTTCGACTTGGCGCATCAACACATCGACGATTTTCAACAGCTTCTCGCGGGTTCGCTCGGAACTGTCCTCTGGGTTCAACAGGTTCTCAGAGAGCTGTGTCATCGTGTCTCTTCACTCTCAACCATGTTGGGTTTGCCTGTTGTTGGGGTGCTGCCGGGCCGGTAAATCGCCACGCCCGTGAAAGTTTGGTTGACATGGATCGACCCGATCTGTTCGCCATAGGTCGAAAACCCGCGCACGTTATGTTTGACCAAAAGCGCAGAAATTTCGGCGCTTTTTTGGCTGTTCCGAGCTTCGATGCGGCGAAAAATACAATCGCAAGCCAAAATCATCTCCGGTGTCGCGCCTTGCGACAGCCCCTCCAAAGCGCCTTTGAGATGGGTGGCCATATCCATCGGTTCGGCCAGCGTCAAAACCAAGCCCTCGTCAATCGCGGCAAAAAACGACATGTCGCCATTGGCCGCGACCGATTTGATCGCCCGCACATGTTGCTTGCCGCCGACGCGCACCACCACCGGATGTGCAGCAAAGACATTGTCATTCAAAAGCGCCGGATCACTGCCGATCAGACGGGCATACTCCGCCCCCGCAGGTTCGGCGTTGATCTCCTTGACGATGCGCGCATTCGGTTCCGCCGCCGTCACCACCATGCGTTTTTCGGTCGCACGCAAATGGTCGTAGGAAAACACCCGGACGGGGCAATCGGTGCGGAAAAACGTCAAAATCGCTGCGTTTTCAATGATATCCCGGCCATTGATGATAAAGGTCTCTTCGAACCGCGCACCATCCCCCGCCGATCCGCCAAACAGCGGCACCGAGCCAAGCCCCGAGGCCAGTGCGGCGGTCAATTGATCCTCGCGTTCAGAGAGGCCATCAACCAAAAGCATGGCAAATTCATGGGTAAAATGCGGATAGCGGCGCGACAACAACTGCCGGGCGCGGATCAACCCGCCCATCAGGTCATGCGGCGTACAGGTTTTGAGATCCGACACCAAAAGCGTCTCCACCCCAAAATGTTCGACCGGAAAGGCCATGGCGACAATTTTGCCCTCGTCATAGCCCATCGAGGTCAATTCTCCCGCCGTCGAGCACCCCATCACCCGCCCCCAAGGGATCTCGGCCTTGAGGTTGCGCGCCAGCGCCACCCGGTCCGTTTCGGGTGAGAAAAACATCAAGACGATGGAAAACGGCCCCGGTCCAAGCCCTTTGATGATTTTGCGCACGGCTTCTGGATCATCGGCGTCCACTTCTGCGCGGCGCACCAGCGGGGCGGCCGACAGGTCGGTCATGTGTGGCGTTTGGCCATATGTGTGCATTGGAACCTCCATCCCTTTCTCAAGGGTGGCGGAAAGTCAGCTTCCAGACAAGAGACTGTTGAAATTCGCTTCCTGCGCGATCAACACCGCCTGGGTACGGCTTTGCACGCCAAGTTTGCGCATGATCGCGGTGACATGGGCTTTGACCGTGGTTTCCGCGATAGTCAGCTCATAGGCGATTTGTTTGTTCATTTGCCCTTCGCAGATCAATTGCAAAATGCGCGCCTGTTGCCGGGTCAGATGCGACAGCCGGATCAGCGCATCTTCGCGTGCACTCAGCGGCATATTGGCATCGCCCTCCGAAAACGCGCCCTCGGGGGCATAAATCTCGCCACCTGCGATATGCTCAAAGGCTTTGCGAAAGGTTTCGCGGGTGGAATGTTTGGGCACAAACCCCGCCGCTCCCACCCGAATGGCCGAGCGCACCACCCGTGGTTCGGCCATGGACGACACGATCACAATCGGCGTCTGTGGACACATTTTGGTCAGTCGCACCAAACCGTCCAGCCCGTTGACATCCGGCAGGTTCAGGTCGAGCAAGATCACATCCGGTGCGTCGCCAACGGACAGCCGTTCCAAGGCTTCCTCCAGCGCGCCCGCGGTGGCCACCGTTGCAATCCCGACCCCCGCCCGCAAGGTCATCGACAAAGCGTCGCAAAACAGCGGGTGGTCATCAACAATCAACGCTGTTTGAAAAGCACCTTCGACGCGAATGGGAGTCTTTTCGATCATGGGAAACCGCTTTCAGTTTGGGTCTGACCCGAGATTAGCAAACAGTTAGCGCATTACAAATTGCCCAAAGGTCTATGTTGTCCCTTTGCGCCCCTCACGCTGCGGCGACACTCTCTGATGGGCTCAACTCAAGCCCGGATTACGCAGTTTAAACACAAGTTTGCGGTTTTCCTAAAACATTCCGAGCACGCACCAGATGCAAGAGCTGCTGCATTTTGCGCGTTTTCGCTCTATCCTTACCCAGATCGCTATGTCACGCCGTTACAAGGGCCGCACCGCCTGATCGTGCCGTTCAACACAGGAGAAAGACGATGTTTGATCTGATTGTGAAGGGCGGCACATTGCCGGATGGGCGTGTGGCGGATGTGGCTATACGGGGCGACCGGATTGCCGAGATTGCCCCCAATATCGAATTTGAAGCCCGCAAAGTGATCGACGCCGCGGGAGATTTGGTCTCACCACCGTTTGTTGATCCGCATTTTCATCTGGATGCCACCCTCTCCTTTGGCACGCCACGGGTGAATGCCTCGGGCACTCTGTTGGAGGGGATCGGCCTTTGGGGCGAGCTGCGCGATGTTGCCACGGTGGACGACATGGTGGAGCGCGCATTGAGCTATTGCGACTGGGCCGCCTCGATGGGGCTTTTGGCAATCCGTTCGCATGTCGATACTACGCCCGATCATCTCAACACCGTCACGGCGATGTTGGAGGTGCGCGAAAAGGTCAAAGAGTACATTGACTTGCAACTCGTGGCCTTTCCGCAAGACGGGTTGTACCGATCCAAAACCGGACGCGACAATGTGATCCGGGCGCTGGATATGGGGGTCGATGTGGTCGGCGGCATCCCGCATTTTGAACGCACGATGGCCGATGGCACAGCCTCTTTGACCGATCTGTGCGAGATTGCCACCAAACGCGGCTTGCCCGTCGATATCCATTGCGATGAGACCGACGATCCGATGAGCCGCCATATTGAAACGCTGGCCTATGAGACCACGCGACTTGGCTTGCAAGGCCGGGTGGCCGGCAGTCATTTGACCTCGATGCATTCGATGGACAATTATTATGTGTCGAAACTTTTGCCTTTGATTGCCGAAGCCGAGATTTCCGCCATCCCAAACCCATTGATCAACATCGTACTGCAAGGTCGCCATGACACATTCCCGAAACGGCGCGGCTTGACACGGGTCAAGGAAATGCAGGCCATGGGCATTCGCGTTGGCTGGGGGCAGGATTGCGTCCTAGATCCATGGTATTCGCTGGGCACCGCCGATATGTTGGATGTCGCCTTTATGGGACTGCATGTGGCGCAGATGACCCATCCCGATGAGATGGCGCGCTGTTTCACCATGGTGACCGAGGACAATGCCGCGATCATGGGGCTTGCGGACTATGGTCTGCGCAAAGGGGCGCTGGCTTCTTTGGTGGTGCTGGACGCCGCTTCCCCGATTGAGGCGCTGCGGTTGCGGCCCGCGCGTTTGGCGGTGATTGCCAAGGGCAAGGTCATTGCCCGCTCACCACGTGGCGATGCGACCCTGTCTCTGCCCGGACGCGGCGCCACGGTGCGCCGTCGCCTTATATGAACACTCGGCATTTAGCGCCGCTGCGGTGCGACTTGTCCATCCGGCATCCCGCCATCATGTCTGCCTGGATCGTACAGTGTCGCTTGGGCGCGGCCGTCGTGTTTTGATCCGTAGAGGGCCAGATCCGCATCGTGAATCATTTTGTCAGCGCTCGGAGACGCGTAGAATTCCGTGGTTGTGATCCCGATAGATCCTGAAATCCGGCAGACTGTATCCTGATATGGGATCGGTTCCTCAAGCCGGGCAATAATCCGGGAGGCTGTGCGCATCAGCCGGTCATGATCAACAAACTTATTGAAAACCAAAACAAATTCATCGCCTCCCACCCGCGCCACCATGTCGTCTCCACGGGTTTCTTCCAATAGAATTTTCGCCACCCGTTGCAACACTGTATCGCCTGCGGCATGGCCAAGCGTGTCATTGACGGATTTGAAGTAATCGAGATCAAGATGCATCAATGCAAAATGAACGCCGCCACGCAACATCCGGTCCAGCACATAATCCATCGCGCGCCGATTTTTCAGCCCGGTGAGCGTATCGGTGTAGGCCTGTTCTTCGGCAGCGACCTTTGCGCCTTGCAGACGTGCGTTGAGCTGTTTGGTTTCTTCAAGAACCGCCGATTTCGCCTCGACCAGATAAAGCATTTCAATCGCCAGGTCGGTGTGAGCAAAATCTCCCGAGGTCAGTCGATAGTCGGCCACAGCGTCGAGGATCGAGATGCCAAAAGACAGGTTCAAAATGTTGAGATTGGCGCCGTCAATGGCAATGGCCATCCCTTTCAGCGGGGTCGAAATACCGGACGTGAAGTTCAGATAGAGTTTCGTTGACAATGGCACAGGACCATCGCCCGTCCCGCGCCCGTTGTCGCGAACGGAAAACACCTCACTGATTGTTTTGCCAATCAACGTATCGGCCCTGCGCAGTTTACCAAGCGTCGGACCGACAAATTGGATGATCCCATCATCGTCATAAATGAGTCCCATGGGCATCAAGGCACAAACGGACGTGGGATCAAATGTTGCATGTTTCATAAGCCATCCCCAATCCGCCCGAACAAATCGAAGGCGCGCCCTTCGGCATAGGCGACTTCAAGCAGGTTGATGGTGATCACTTCTTCGCCCGAATCCATCCATCCCGAATGTTCCAAAAACACCAAGGCCCCATAGTCATCCGCCATCGCCCGCATCACGCCAACCATAGCATAGCCAAACCCCGGCATCGCACTTGAACACCGAAGTCGGAATGTCCCGTCGCCACAGGATTCGACCGAAAGCGTCGGCACCTCAAGATCGGGCAGCGCCAATTTGGCGCGCCCTTCCAAGTCATTGAGTGAATATAGAAATTCCGTAAAATTTTCGCCGCCAAATCGCAATAATCGGCGGATCGCCTCCACATTTGGATGCGACACCAGATAGGTTCCGAGATCCTCAAGAAAGGTTTCAACAGGTTTATGCAAATGCCGCGCCGCCCGGCCCAGCACGTCCAACGTGATCTGATCCGGATAGCTCAGCATGGCTTCGAAGTTTTCAAAGCCAAGATCCGCATTTTCAGCAATATCCAACCAAGCCTGCGCCCCGTAGGTATCACGCAGAAAACATTGGATCGCTCGATTTATCATCCCGTGCATGACCGGCACGCCTCTCACTTACACATGCGAAAGTCTTACGTGCGCACTCTTAAGAAATTACCAATATCACCGGGATTTTCCGCGCCACGGGGGCACATATCGGTAAAATCCTAAATCTGTCTGTGGCACAGCCAATCAAATAGGTCTGCGACACTGTCCAAAACCACATCGGCATGGGGCGCAAGCTCATGGGCCTGCGCGACCCCCGTCAAAACGGCAACGGTCATCATGCCAGCCGCACGTCCCGCCACCAGATCGTGAAGACTGTCACCCACCATCACACAGCCCGAAGGGGCGACGCCAAGCCGTTCGGCCGCGCCCAAACACGGCCCCGGCGCGGGTTTGCCGCCATAGCCACTATCATAGCCGACCACAGCGGAAAAATGCGCCAACACATCCATTTGCCGCAGATGATCATGGGCCGAGGCCTCGAAATCATTGGTCACGACAGCAAGCGCATACCCCGCCTGCGTCAGAGCGGCACAGATGTTGCCAAGCCCTGGCACAGGCATCGGCAGAAACCGATCGGGATCGGCATCGAGCCGGGCCAAAATCTGTTGTGGAGTGAGTTGCGGAAAATGCGGCTGCAACACTTCCAAGACATCTTCGGGCGTGCCCGCGATCAGCGCACTGTCGGGGTGAAACCGCACCTGTGCCATGTCAAATCCCATCGCCAGCGCCACGCTTCCGCCTTTTCCCCCGGCCCGCCGCAGATCTCAAGGATCACGCCCTGCGCCCATGGCCCCCAACTGCCTTGAAAATCCATCAATGTGCCGTCTTTATCAAACAGGATCGCGGAGATCGCGGACGGGGTTTGCTGTGGCGTCATTGGAATAAGTGACATGGATGATCCTCAGGTCCAGTGGATGTCTGCGCCGCCCGGAAGCGCCTGACGCGCCCGCATCGGATCATGTGGATCAAGACCGGTCGCCGTAGCACAGGCGTTAACCCATTCATCGTTCATGGTCACGAAATCAAGAACCGCAGAGAGCACGTCCATCTCCGTGGCGCGCATACGCAACTCCTCCGGGCTCATGCCGCTAGAGCCAAGAAAAATAGGCAAAATTTCTTCATCTCCGACCAGCCACGCCAAGGTTTTGAGGGCAATCACTTCGGCGGATTCCTGCTTCATCTGTGGATAACTCCGTGGGGTTGGAAACGCTTTCTTAACCTTTCTCAACCAAATTCCCTAACAGGTGCAACAGCATTCGACACACGAAACCCAAAGCCGGCAAAATAACACGGCTCTCTGAGAGGTCCCTATGGCGGGCAGGATTTTGATCGCGGACAACGTGCCGACCAATCGCATCATCCTAAAGGTGAAACTCGCTTCTGCCTTTTATGATGTGTCTCAGGCGGCCACGGGGTCTGACGCCCTTGCCCGCGCGCGTGAGTTGCGACCAAATCTGATCATTCTGGATGGCAATCTGGGCGATATGACGGGGTATGCGGCCTGTGCCGCGCTCAAAAAAGACCCGCTCACCGCCCATATTCCCGTCGCCATCATCACCCCGGCCCATGACACGACCGCGCGGATTGCCGCCCTCAAAGCGGGTGCCGATGAGTTCCTCACCAAGCCGCTGGATGAGCTGACGCTGACCGCCCGCGTGCGCGCGTTGATGCGGGCCTCGGCCACTTCTGAGGAATTGCGTCGGCGTAACGAAACGGCCCATGCGCTTGGGTTTTCCGAACCGGCGAGCCATTTTGAAACCCCAGGCAAAATCACTCTCATCGGGGCCACAACCGAAGAGGCGATGACCTGGCGCGCTGGTTTGCGCGGCATGACGTCGGATGAGATCGTAATCGAGCGGGGGGATCATGTTTTGGAGGCGATCTACAATGGGAATGTCTCTGACCTCTATGTGATTTCGGCACAGTTTGGTGGTGGAGCGGAGGGGATTCGGTTGATCTCTGACCTGCGCGCACGCGATGCGACCCGGACCTGCGGCATCGTCGTTGTGCATGGTCAACAGGACCGGCGCGAGGCATTGATGGCGCTTGATCTGGGTGCCAATGACCTGATCACCCGCGGGGCTGACCCGGAAGAAATGGCCCTGCGCCTACGCACGCAAATGCGCCGCAAAAAAGAATCCGATCAACTCAAACAAACCTTTGATGAGGGATTGCGTTTGGCAACAATCGACAGCCTCACCGGGTTGTACAATCGCCGCTATGCCCTGCCCCATCTTGAGAAAATCGCTAAGGAATCCCATGAAAACGGGCAACATTTTGCCTTGATGTTGGTGGATATTGATCGGTTCAAATTGGTCAATGACAGCTATGGTCATGCGGTCGGGGATGATGTTTTGGTCGAGGTGGCGCACCGGATGCGCGACAATCTACGCGGTATGGATTTGGTGGCGCGCTTTGGTGGCGAAGAGTTTTTGGTCTGTATGCCGATGACCACGTTGATGGAGGCGCGCGCCGCCGCCGAACGGTTGCGTGCGGCGATCTGTGCCCGCCCGGTCGCGATCTCAGCCGATAGCACGCCGATCACCGTCTCTGCCTCCATCGGTCTGGCCATGGGCGGCGGAATAGGCGGGCAAGCCCCGAAAGTCTCCGATCTGATTGCCATCGCCGATCAGGCACTTTATGGGGCCAAAGCCGAGGGGCGCAATCAGGTCGCTCTGGGGTCTTACGCGGCCTAAAGCGTCACGCCAAAATAAAAGGCACCCGCAGGCGCCTCTTTTATGCGGTTTCCCCTTTAGGGCGCCTCTTAATTCTGTCTTTGACCGTCGCGCGGCGCAGCATCGCGCACACCATCGCCCGTATGTGGCGAGCGTGGCGGTTTTTTCAGCATGTCCTCAAGGCGCGTCGCATAGGCGGCACGATCTGAGGCACTCATCTGAGCGATTTGATCGACAACAATCTGTGCGCCGATCTCTTGGCGGCTGGAAAATTTCTGTTGCTGTTGCAGCAAAAGCGTTTCAAAGGCCTGCTGGTCAAACGGCTCGGCCTTCAACGTTGTAATCATCTGCGCGAACATGGCTTTCACCTCGGCCCGTGCCTCGCGCGGGTCCCCGGCGGAGCGAATAAACATGCGCCCGACATCACGGCGATCTTTGGTTTCCAACGCGCCAACGAAGGGGCCAAAGCCAAAATCGCGCACCTGCATCGCCCGCGCCCGGTCCATACCCGCATCCCAGCGCAACAATGCGCCTGCCACTGTGCCGATCACCGCAAGGTTCAGCGCCAGTGACACCACCAAAACCACACGGCTCCAGCGAAACGGCTTTTTAGGCGTGCTCTCGGCGGGACCGTGTTCGGGCGTCATTTGGCTGTCATCCGTCATGGCTTATCCTTCCAAAGCGAGATCGTAGAAACTTGGGACCAAAGCATCAAGAGCATCGCCCGCCGATGTCATCTCAACCGTGGCGCTCTCGCTATAGCTGCCCGTCGCCAAATTGGTCACCGTCGATGGCGCGCCCAATCCAATCGCCAGCCCCGTCACCGCCGCCGTGGCCAATCCCGCCACCGCCCGCCATCCGCCCAGCGCTGCAACCATGGCTGCCAGCATGGGATGGCGCTGTTTCGGGCGCAGAGACGCGCGACATGTCGCCTCTTGGCGGGCGCGTGTGGCGATTTGGGTTTCCGCATCGGCCATGACCGCGGCCAAAAGCGCAGTCGAGGGCATCACAGCCTCGTCGCGCGC